>NZ_JBEYLC010000099.1:0-14107 GCF_040635885.1 Nocardiopsis sp. NPDC006832
GCGTACCAGGGTCACGGCCACCGGATCCCCGTCCTGGGCCAGCGTCACCAGCTCCGGCAGTCCCGCGACCGCCCGCCCTCCCCCTTCACGCGGGTCGGGAACCTAGGAGGTTTCCGTGTCCTCGGTGACGTTCTCCACCGGCTGGGTGACGTTCTCGTTCGGAGCGTCGCCGGTCACCTCGTCGGCTTCCCCGGCTTCTTCGGCCTCCGGAGCCTCTTCGGTCTCGTCCGGGGCCTCGTTCTCCGGAGCGTCGTCGCCGAACGCCGGAAGGTCGAGCTCCTCCAGGGCTTCCGCCGGGCCCTTCGCTTCCAGGAGGGCCCCGAACATCTCCAGCGCTTCGGGGTCGCTGAGCAGCTCGACGGCGTCCTCATCCGCGAGGAGCTCCTGGACCTGCGGGTCCTCTAGGAGCGCCGCGGCCTCGGGCGACAGCTCCTGGCCCGGTTCGGCGACCTCGTCGGTGGTGTCGGTGACCTCCTCGCTCGGCTCGGTCACCTCGTCCGGCGGGTCGGCGAAGGCCGCCCCGACTCCGAACACGGTCAGCCCTCCGGCCAGCACGGTGGTGGCGGCGATCCTGGTGAACGATCGCATACGAGTTCCTTGCCCCTCTCCTGTCACGGGTCAACACGTTCCATACGTGAATGACTACACACAGTGGCCAACCATGTATGTCGGATGGCCGCTCCGGCAACAAAGGGGAGGTTTCGTCCCAGCGAAGTTCCCGTATGCCGTCACGCGGGAGGACCAATGCGGCACAAAGTCCCGGGAACGTTCCGTGTGGGTTCCCGGGAAAACGGGACGCGTGCTCGTACATTCGACGGCGGTGAAGTGGGTACTCCTGCGTCCGACGGCCCGCAGACGCGAAGGACGTCCCGCCCCCGATACGAAGAAGGAGCGGTGAACACATGTCTCGGCCTCGGATCGTGGTGGTCGGTGCGGGATTCGGTGGACTTCACACCGTGCGCCACCTCGAACGCCGCATTCCCAACGGTGCGGCCGACATCGCCCTGGTCGCACCGAACGACTACATGCTCTACAGCCCGTTGCTGCCCCAGGTGGCCTCGGGGCTCCTCACCCCGCAGTCGGTGGCCATGTCGGTACACCGGCTCATGAAGAAGACCCGGTTCGTGCCCGGGCACGCGGTGGGTGTGGACACCCAGGACCACACCGTGGTGGTGCGACGCCCCACCGGCGAACTCGCGCCCGTGCCCTACGACCGGCTCGTCCTGGCGCCCGGTGGACTGACCCGGGAGTTCGACATCCCCGGCCTGACCGAGTACGCCTACGGAGCCAAGACCCTCGCCGAAGCGGTCCTGCTCCGTGACCACGTGCTGGGCCAGCTGGAACTGGCCAACGACTCCAAGGACCCGCTCGAACGGGAGGAACGCTGCCGCTTCGTGGTGGTCGGTGGCGGCTACACCGGTGTGGAGACCGCGGCCTCGCTCAAGCGCCTGTGCGAGGAGGCCGCTCGCCTCTATCCGGAACTGCGCTCGGTGATCCGCTGGCACCTGATCGACATCGCGCCCAAGGTCCTGCCCGAACTCGGTGACCGACTCGGCCGCAAGGCCCTGAACCTGCTGCGGAACCTGGGCGTCGAGGTCAAGCTCAAGGTGACCGTCCGTGAGGTCACCGCCGACAAGGTCGTGCTGACCGACGGGCGCGCCCTGCCGTGCCGAACCCTGATCTGGACCGCGGGGGTCTCTCCCAGCCCGCTCATGGAGACACTCGGCAAGCCGACGATGCGCGGCCGGCTGGAGGTCGGCGCGGACCTGTCCGTTCCCGGAGAGCCGGACGTGTTCGCGATCGGTGACGCGGCCGCCGTGCCCGACCTGTCGAGCGCCGAGAGCGCCTATTGCCCGCCCACGGCCCAGTACGCCAGCAGGCAGGCGGCCACCGTGGCACAGAACGTGGTCAACTCGATCCTGGGACGGCCGCTGAGCGAGTTCCGGCACAAGGACATGGGGCTGGTGGTGGACCTGAGCGGCAGTGACGCGCTCGCCCGCATCATGAGGTTCGACCTGAGCGGTCTGCCGGCGCTGGGCGTCACCCGCGGCTACCACGTGATGGCGGTGCCCTCGGCCACGGCACGGGCGCGGATCATCGCCAACTGGGGGATCCGCGCCGTCACCGGGGGAGAGGTCGCCCGGATGGGGTTCGCCGACGAGGGGCGCCCGTCGTCGTTCGTGGCCAACGAGAAGGTGGACTACCTGGACGCGGAGAGCGCTCGCAAGACGGGCGCCCGCCTGCGGGAGAACGAACAGGATCGCTACGGAGACTGAGCCGAACCCTTGTCGAGGGCTCCGGGAACGTCGGAGGACGTGGTTCCGGGGCCCTTCGCGTTCCGGGCGCCGCGCCGACGGATGACGATGATGAGGATGACCGCGACCGCGATCAGGGTCGGCGCCAAGAGGAGTTTCCACGGGTCGAAGAGGCCGGGCGGGTCGGCCAGGAAACGACGGGCCGGGGAGTCGGGATCGGCGAGGATCGTCGCGACGAACACCGCGGACAGCGCGATGGTGACGACCAGGGCCACTTTCCCCCAGAGCCCCCGCAACCCCATACGTCGCCGCAGTACCCCGCCCGCCTCGATGATGCGGGTCACCCGGGCCAACCGCAGCGTTGCGGCGATCCTGACCAACCGTAGGAGCTGGGCGGGGCCGAGCGTGAAGACGATCGCCGGCACCGTCAACACCGCGACGAAGGTGCTCCACCGGTGGGTGCGCAGCCAGTCGAGCTTGTTCTCGGCCAGCGCGATGAGCAGGATCCACTCCGCCCACAGGACCAGCCCCGCCAACCAGTTGACCCGCGCCCCGATCTCGGACCAGATCCCCTCGCCCCACAGGGAGAGGAAGACCGCCGGAACGGAGAGGGCGGCGCTCAGCAGGACGGGGATCGCCAGGTGGCGTTCGAGCGTGGTGGAGAGGGTGTTCTGTTCGGGGGCCATGGCGAGAACGTAGCCTGATCAGGGATGGTGCCGGCGACCCGTGGCCGGGACCGGCCGAGTGGGAGGCGGGACGGTCGTCAGGAACGGACCAGGCGGGCGATGGCCTCGGAGGCCTCGCGGACCTTCTCCTCGGCCTCCTCGCCGCCGCTGGCCACAGCGTGCGCGACGCAGTGCTTGAGGTGTTCGTCGAGCATGGACAGGGCGAAGGAACGCAACGCCTTGTTGACCGCGGAGGTCTGGGTGAGGATGTCGATGCAGTACTGGTCGTCCTCGACCATGCGCTGCAGGCCACGGATCTGGCCCTCGATGCGGCGGAGCCGGTTGACGTGGCTCTGCTTGTCGTGGCTGTAACCGTGGTTCGCCGTCATGCCGCCGTTTCCCTCTTGTGCCTGCTCAACTGCCATAACAATACCCCCTAAAGGTATTCAAGGGCGGGGCCTCGTGGTCTATTCCGCCCGGCCGGCCGCCGACCCGGAACGAAACACCACCAACGCGGCCGTAGTAGGAGTTTCCCAGACCGCCGGGACCTTCGGCCCCGGGTCACGGGTCCGACGCCGTTCCCGGCCTCGCGTAAATGTTCGGTCCGAACCGGACAACCCGGGGTGCCCGGCCCTTGCCCCGGTCTCCGGAGCGCGCGGACCATGGCGTTATGAGCGACAGCGCCGAACAGGACATCATGACGACCATCCGCGGGTTGATGGACGAGGAGCACGCGCTCCGCTCCACACCCGGTGGACTGGAACCGGCCGAACGCGGTCGGATGAAGGAGGTCGAGGAGGCGCTCGACCAGTGCTGGGACCTGCTGCGTCAGCGACGGGCCAAGGACGAGTTCGGGCGGGACCCCGACGACGCCGAGGTCCGGCCGGTCTCCGAGGTCGAGAACTACCGACAGTGACTCGGCGCCGGCCGTTACGCGCAATCCACAACCAGAGGCCCTTCCGGAGCGTCAACATGGATGACCGCCGGCTTCGAGGAGCCGGCGCCGATTCCTGTCCGTCGTGCACGAAGGAACCGCATGTTCGCCACCCTCACCGGGTTGGGCCTGGCCTCCGCGTCCGGGCTCAACGCCTACGTCCCCCTGCTTCTGGTGGGGTTGATCGCCCGATTCACCGAGCTGGTCCCGCTCGGCCCCTCCTGGACCTGGTTGGAACACCCGATCACCCTGATCAGCCTCACCGTTCTGTTGGTGGTGGAGTTCGCGGCGGACAAGATCCCCGCGTTGGACAGCCTCAACGACGCCGTTCAGACCGTGGTCCGGCCGTCCGCCGGTGGCATCACGTTCGGGGCGGGCGCCTCGACGGTGGAACTGGCCGAGATCACGGGTGAGGCCTCCGGGGCGGCGGCCGGCTCCGGCGGGGTGGCGTGGGGCGCGGTCATCGCCGGCGCCCTCATCGCGCTGGCCTTCCACGTGGTCAAGGCGCTGGCCCGGCCGGTGATGAACGCGATGAGCTTCGGCGTGGCCGCCCCGGTGGTCTCCTTCCTGGAGGACGTCGTCAGCTTCCTGACCTCGGTGATGGCGATCCTGCTACCGGTGCTCATCCTCATCGTGTTCCCGCTGATGGTGCTGTTCGCGGTGTGGGTCGTGCGCCGACGCCGACGGATCCGCGCGGAACGTCGGTCGGTCGATCGGGAAGGCCGTGACCTGGGAGACCCCGCCTGAGGGTGGCCGAAACCGCATACCGGAAATCGGCCCGTGGCCGTAAAGTGCATCCGATGCCTGAGATGACTTTCGAGAACAGCGACCCCCGCCACATCGTCTGGGACTGGAACGGAACCCTCCTGGACGACAACCACGCCAACCTCGCCGCGGTCAACGCCGTCTGCGCGGGGTTCGGCCGCGAACCCGTGGAGTTGGAGTACTGGCGTTCGATCTTCCGCCGCCCGCTCGTCTCCTGCTACGAGGAACTCCTCGGACGTTCCTTCGCCGAAGGGGAGTGGGACCGGGCCGAGGAACTGTACGACACCAACTACGTGAAGTACCTGCCCACATGCGACCTCGCACCCGGTGTCCCCGACGTCCTGCACGACTGGACCGGCACGGGCGGCACCCAGTCGCTGCTGTCCATGGCCTCCCACGACCACCTGGTCCCGCTGATCGGTGAACGCGGGCTCACCTCGTACTTCACCCGGGTGGACGGACGCAGGTTCGAGACCGAGCAGGACTCCAAGGCCGAGCACCTGATCCACCACCTGCGCCACCAGGAACTGGACCCGACCCGGGTCGTCCTCATCGGCGACATCGACGACGACGCCCGCGCCGCCCGCGAGGCCGGCGCGCAGCCGATCCTGGTCGCCGGCGGACTGATGTCCCGCGAGCGTCTGGAGGCCACCGGCGCCGTGGTCGTCGACTCGCCCGCCGAAGCCGTCGCCATGGTGAAGTCCCTGAACTGAGTCGATCGGCCATGGGTCAACGTAGGAACCCCACTCTTTCCAGGACTTCGGAAGTGGGGTTCCCACGTACTTCCACGACCGTGGTGACCTGCGAACTCCATGGAATCCACTAGGTCGGGCCGGCCCGTGATCGCGAGCACGGCGTGCTGTTAGATGGGTCTCGAAGCAACGCAAAGCCACGCGATCGGAAGGCGGGCCAATGACGGAGAGCAGCGTGCCCCGTGTGCTCTGGGAACCCGACGAGCGGCGGATCGACTCCGCCAACATCGTGGCGTTCGCACGATGGGCCGCACGGGAGAAGGGCGTCGATGCCTTCGGCGGCGACTCCACCGAGGCACGGGACTTCGACTACGACGCCCTGTGGCGCTGGTCGGTCACCGACGTCGACGGGTTCTGGGCCTCCATCTGGGACTACTACGGGGTCCGGGCCGACACCCCCTACGAGACGGTCCTGGCCGACCGGAGCATGCCCGGGGCGCGGTGGTTCCCCGGCGCGACCCTCAACTACGCCCGGCACATCTTCGAGGGCCGTGACGACGACGCCGTCGCGATCCGGCACGCCACCGAACTGCGCGGACTCGGCGAGTGGACCTGGGGCGAGCTGCGCGAGCGCACCGCCGCCATCGCGGCCGGGCTGCGCGAACTCGGCGTGGGCGAGGGCGACCGGGTCGCCGCCTACCTGCCGAACCTGCCCGAGACGGCCGCCGCGTTCTACGCCGTGGCCTCCCTCGGCGCCATCTGGTCCTCCTGCTCACCCGACTTCGGCGTGCGCAGCGTCATCGACAGGTTCGCCCAGATCGAACCGAAGGTGCTGTTGGCCGTGGACGGCTACCGGTACGGCGGCAAGGACTTCGACCGTCGTTCCGTGGTGGAGGAACTGCGCGGAGCCCTGCCCACCGTGGAACGCACGGTCCTGCTCGACCACCTGACCCCCAAGGCCGAGTCGGCGGGAGTCCTTCCCTGGGCCGACCTGGTGGCCTCCGGCGCGGGCGCCGAACTGACCTTCACCCCCGTTCCCTTCGACCACCCCCTGTGGGTGCTCTACTCCTCGGGCACCACCGGTCTGCCCAAGGCCATCGTCCAGGGCCACGGCGGCATCCTCCTCGAACAACTCAAGAACCTGAACCTGCACCTGGACGCCCAGGAGCACGACCGCGTCCTCTGGTTCACCACCACCGGGTGGATGATGTGGAACTTCCTGGTCAGCGTGTTGCTGACCAAGGCCTCCATCGTCCTGTACGACGGCAGCCCCGCCGCCCCGAACATGGACGCGTTGTGGGACCTGGCGGCCGAGGCCGGGGTGACCGTGTTCGGCACCAGCGCCGGGTACCTGTCCTCCTGCATGAAGGAGGGCGTGGTCCCGCGCGAGGGGCGCGACCTGTCCGCGCTCAAGGCGATCGGTTCCACCGGTTCCCCGCTCAGCCCCGAGGCGTTCTCCTGGGTGTACGAGGAACTCGGCCCCGACCTGTGGCTCTTCTCCACCAGTGGTGGCACCGACATCTGCAGCTGCCTGGTCGGCGGCACCCCCACCCTCCCCGTGTACGAGGGCGAGATCCAGTCTCGCGGGTTGGGCATGGCGGTGGCCTCCTGGGATCCCGACGGCAAGGAGCTCGTCGGGGAGGTCGGCGAGCTCGTGGTCACCGAACCCGCGCCGTCCATGCCGGTGTTCCTGTGGGGCGACGCCGACGGTTCACGCCTGCGCGACAGCTACTTCGCCGTCTACCCGGGGATCTGGCGGCACGGCGACTGGATCGAGATCACCGACCGCGGCACCGCGATCATCTACGGCCGCTCGGACTCCACCATCAATCGCGGTGGCGTGCGCATGGGCACCAGTGAGATCTACCGGGCGGTCCTGGCCCTGGACGACGTCCTGGACGCCCTGGTGGTGGACGTCCCGCAGCAGGACGGCTCCTCGCGGATCGAACTGTTCGTGGTGCTGCGCGAGGGCGCCGACCTGGAGGGCGACGTGCCCAAGGAGATCGCCCGCAGAATCCGCACCGACTGTTCGCCCCGACACGTCCCGGACCGGGTCCGCGCCATCGCCGCCGTGCCACGGACCCTGTCCGGCAAGGTGCTGGAGGTTCCGGTCAAGCGGATCCTCATGGGTGAGAGCCCGGAGAAGGTGGCCAGTCGCGACTCGTTGGCCAACCCCGAGGCGTTGGACCACTTCAGCGAGATCGTCGACGGAGGCTGATCCGGCCCACGAACGGTCGTCCCCCGCCCAACACCGGACCCGGTGCTCGGCGGGGGACGCGGTCCACGCCCCGAGGTTCGCCCGGTGGGCGGGCCTTTCGGCCGGCCGAGTGTGGCCGTTAGGAGAACGTCAGGGCGTTGGAGACCCACGCGCGGTCGGCATAGCCTGACAAACGTGGCACAGAACCAGTCTGACGACACCGGCACCCTTCCCGACGACCGTCCCCCCGCCAAGAATCGTGTCGACGGCATCGACGCCGCTCGGGCGCTCGCGGTTTTCGGCATGTTCGCGGTCCACCTCGGGGTGGTCTCCTTCGGGCTGCTGCCCGAGGAACAGGGCTGGGAGCTGCACGGACTGGTCCGGGGTAACTCCTCGGCGCTCTTCGCCTTCCTCGCGGGAGTGTCCCTGGCCCTGATGAGCGGACGCGCCGAACCGGTCTCGGGCCGGCCACTGCATCGGGTGATGGTCAAGATCGTGGCCCGGTCGCTGGCCATCGGTCTGCTCGGTCTGTTCCTGGACTCGCTCGCGGTTCCGGTGGCCATCATCCTCACCTACTACGCCGGGTTCTTCGTCCTGGCGCTGCCGTTGATCCGCGCTCGGGCGGTCGTGTTGTGGGTCGCCGCCGCGACCCTGGCCGTGTTCGGTCCGATCGTGTCCTTCCTGTTGCGCCAGGACCTGTTCCCCGCGCAGCCGCGTACCGGCGCCGTCACCTCCTTCTCGGAGTTCTTCCTCACCGGCTACTACCCGGCCATCACCTTCATGGCGTTCATGTTCGCGGGTATGGCGGTGGGCCGCACGGACCTGACCGCGACGGTGGTGCGCGTGCGCATGGCCGTGGGCGGCGCGATCATGACCGCCATCGGCTACCTGGGGCCGTGGGTGCTGCTCTACCCGATGGGCGGCCTGGACCGGCTCACCGAGGCCCACAGCACCTTCCTCAACGGTTCGCCGCTGAGCTCGGTGGACGCCGGGACCGCCGAGGAACTGCGCTGGAACACCATCGACGCCATGCACAGCATCAGCGGGCAGGTGCACACGGACAGTTGGTGGTGGCTGGCGGTGGGCACCCCCCACACCGGGACCACCTTCGAGATCTTCGAGGCCGTCGGCCAGGCGTTGCTGGTGTTGGTGATCTGCGTGCTGCTGGCCGAGCGGCTGCCGCGCGTGATGTACCCGCTCACCTCGGTGGGCCGGATGCCGCTGACCGTCTACACCGGGCACATCCTCGTCCTGGCGGTCATCGTCGCCCTCCACCCGGAGAACGCCGCGGGCGGACCGTTCTACCTGGAGTGGTTCATCCTCGGCTCGTTCGTGTTCGCGACCTTGTGGCGCCCGTTGCTGGGGCGCGGACCGCTCGAACTCGGTCTGGGCAAGGTCGCCGAGGGCGCGGTGGTGCTGATGGACGAGGCCGGCGGCCGGGACCGGCGCGGCTGAGGGAGACGACCGAGCGAGGCGCTCAGCGGCCCTCGGGCCGTCGGATGTTGGCCGAGGTGCGGTCCCGGTGGGCGAGCGAGTCGGTGGTGGTCCGGGTGTTCTGCCGGATCAGTCGGCGGGCGTCGTCGGCGGCCGAGCGCGCCACCTCCGGGCGGGCCACCGGCCGCTGCGCGAGTTCGGCGTCCTCGGGCAGCCCGATGTCCATGGGCAGCCCGGCCCTGCCGATCACCCTCAGCTGGGAGGCCTCCTGGGAAAGGGAGGGGCGGATGTCGCCGTCGGGGGTCTTCCAGGCGGCCAGACGATGGACGAACCAACGCCCGCCTCGGAACTCCTCGCCCCGGTCCCAGACCGACCCGTCGGGGCGTTCGAGGAGGGCGTGCCGCAGGTCGGCCAGGGTCCACCCGGCGGAGAAGAAGCGGGCCGACTCGGCCTTGAGGAAGGCGAAGTCCACCCCCCGCAGTGACGGGTCCTCCCGGCGGATCAGCTCACAGGCCTCGTGCACGGCGTGCGGGGTGTGCCGTGGTCGGTGCTCGGGGTCCGCGACGGGTTTGCGCAGCAGGGCGTCGTCGACGGTCACGATCACCTCACCCCGCCGGTTGTCCCAGACGCTCACGTCGTCGCGCGCCCACCCCTGGGACTCGGCCAGGGCGAGCGCCATCTTGCGCAGGTCGACCTGGGTGTCGTCGCTGCTGATCCGGAATTCCGCCATGGCGCCCAGCGTAGCCGCGAGGCGCGACGTTCGCGCTCGCTCCGAGTCGCTCAGGGGAGTGGTCCGGTCTAGACCGCGCCTGGGGCGAGGGCGGGGGACCAGGCCGGTGAAAGGGCCGTTCTGGGGCTTTTCGAGCGCCTGTTGGGAGGAAGGGACAACGATCACATGGCATGAGCCTTAGAGATTTCTCCAACCTTGATGACCCCGAACACACGAGGCGATGCCACCGACGGGGCCCGGGGTTATGGTGACTGCCTGACGGCCCCGGCCGGGACGCGGAGCCCCCGCGGACGACCCGGGACCCGCCGTCCCCGCCCAACCGGTGGCGGACGGTCACAGTGAACCGACGAAGCTGTAGGTGCCCGTGTCACACACCGCGACCGCGCCCGAGGCGACCACGAACCACGCGCTTCGGGCCTATCTGTACGGCCTGCCCGGTGTCGACGAGGTCGGCGCCCGGGCCCGGGCCCAGGACCTGTCCACCCGGTCCATCAAGACCACCGCCAAGGCGGTCGCCATCGACCTGGCGATCTCCATGGTGGACCTGACCACCCTCGAAGGCGCCGACACCCCGGGCAAGGTCCGATCCCTGTGCGCCAAGGCGGCCCTGCCCGACCCGGCCGACCGCACCGTGCCCAAGGTGGGCGCCGTGTGCGTCTACCCGGACATGGTCGCCACCGCCGTGGAGGCGCTGCGCGGCACCGGCATCGGGGTGGCCTCGGTCGCCACCGCCTTCCCCGCCGGGCGCGCGCCCCTGGACGTCAAGCTCGCCGACACCCGACGGGCCGTGGCCGACGGCGCGAGCGAGATCGACATGGTCATCGACCGCGGCGCGTTCCTGTCCGGCGACTACCTGAAGGTGCACGAGGAGATCGTCGCGGTCAAGGAGGCCTGCGGGGACGCCCACCTGAAGGTCATCCTGGAGACCGGTGAGCTGAACACCTACGACAACGTGCGCCGCGCCTCCCACCTGGCCATGCGCGCCGGTGGCGACTTCATCAAGACCTCCACCGGCAAGGTGGCCCCGGCCGCCACGCTCCCGGTCACGCTCATCATGCTGGAGGCCGTGCGCGACCACCACGCCGCGACCGGTCGTCGCGTCGGCGTCAAGCCCGCCGGCGGCATTCGCAACACCAAGGACGCCATCCGCAACCTGGTGCTGGTCAACGAGACCGCCGGGCCCGAGTGGCTCACCCCGGACCTGTTCCGGATCGGTGCCTCCAGCCTGCTCAACGACCTGCTCATGCAGCGCACCAGGCTGTCCACCGGCACCTACCCGGGCCCCGACTACTACACGCAGGACTAGCCGTGATCTTCGAGTACGCGCCCGCACCGGAGTCCCGCTCCGTCGTCAGCCTGCGCGAGACCTACGACCTGTTCGTCGACGGCGAGTTCACCCCGGCCCAGGGCGGTGAGTACGTCACCGACCTCAACCCGGCCGACGAGGAGGAACTCGCCCATGTGGCGGTGGCCGGGGCGGCCGACGTCGACCGCGCCGTCGCCGCCGCCCGCCGCGCCCAGGAGACCGTGTGGGGCCGCATGAGCGGCGCCGAACGCGGCAAGTACCTGTTCCGCATCGCCCGGATCATCCAGGAGCGTTCGCGCGAGCTGGCCGTCCTGGAGACGCTGGACAACGGCAAGCCCATCAAGGAGACCCGCGACGTCGACGTTCCGCTGGTCGCCGCGCACTTCTTCTACTACGCAGGTTGGGCCGACAAGCTCGCCCACGCCGGATTCGGCCCGAACCCGAGACCGCTGGGCGTGGCCGCCCAGGTCATCCCGTGGAACTTCCCGCTCCTGATGCTGGCGTGGAAGATCGCCCCGGCGCTGGCCACCGGCAACACCGTGGTGCTCAAACCGGCCGAGACCACCCCGCTCACCGCGCTGGTCTTCGCCCAGATCTGCCAGGAGGCCGACCTGCCCCCGGGCGTGGTCAACATCCTCACCGGTGCGGGTGAGACCGGCCGGGCCCTGGTCGAGCACCCGGGCACCGACAAGGTCGCCTTCACCGGCTCCACCGAGGTGGGCCGACAGATCGCGCGATCCGTGGCCGGCACCGACAAGCGCCTCACCCTGGAACTGGGCGGCAAGGGCGCCAACATCGTCTACGACGACGCGGCCATCGACCAGGCGGTGGAGGGCGTGGTCACCGGGATCTTCTTCAACCAGGGCCACGTGTGCTGCGCCGGTTCGCGTCTGCTGATCCAGGAGTCCATCGCCGAGGAGTTCCTGCCCCGGCTCAAGGCGCGCATCGCCAAGCTGCGCCTGGGCGACCCGCTGGACAAGAACACCGACATCGGCGCGATCAACTCCGCCGCCCAGTTGGAGCGGATCCGCGAGCTCACCGCCACCGCCGACGAGGAGGGCGTGGAGCGCTGGTCGCCGGCCTGCGACCTGCCCGAGTCCGGCTACTGGTTCGCGCCCACCGTGCTGACCGGCGTCAGCCAGGCCCACCGGGTGGCCCGCGAGGAGATCTTCGGCCCCGTGCTCTCGGTGCTGACCTTCCGCACGCCCGAAGAGGCCGTGACCAAGGCGAACAACACCCCCTACGGGCTTTCCGCCGGGGTGTGGACCGAGAAGGGCTCGCGCATGCTCTGGACCGCCGAGCGTCTGCGCGCCGGCGTCATCTGGTCCAACACGTTCAACAAGTTCGACCCGACCAGCCCCTTCGGTGGCTACAAGGAGTCGGGATACGGCCGCGAGGGCGGGCGACACGGTTTGGAGGCCTACCTTGGCTGAGCGGCGCGAGAACAAGAAGAAGGGCGGGGCCCCGGCCGAGGTCGACGCCGAGGTCCCGGCCCGCCTGGCGGTGAAGAAGACCTACAAGCTCTACCTGGGCGGGGCCTTCCCCCGTTCGGAGTCGGGCAGGAGCTACCCCGTGACCTCAGCGGACGGTACCCATCTGGCCAACGCCTCACTGGCCTCCCGCAAGGACGCCCGTGACTCCGTCGCCACGGCCCGCAAGGCCTTCGGCGGCTGGTCCGGACGCACCGCCTACAACCGCGGCCAGATCCTCTACCGGATCGCCGAGGTCATGGAGGGACGGCACGCCCAGTTCGCCGAGCAACTGGTCGCCGCCCAGGGGATCACCCGGGCCAAGGCCGACCGTTACGTGCGGGCCGCCGTGGACCGCTGGGTGTACTACGCCGGCTGGACCGACAAGTTCGCCCAGGTCATCGGGGGCGCCAACCCCGTCGCCGGGCCGTACTACAACCACTCGGCGCCCGAACCGACCGGTGTGGTCGTGGTGTTCGCGCCCCAGGGCGCGCCGCTGCTGGGCCTGACCTCGGTGCTGGCCCCGGTCATCGCCACCGGCAACACCGCGGTGGTGGTCTCCTCCCAGACCGCTCCGCTGCCGTCGATCGAGCTCGCCGAGGTGCTCGCCACCTCCGACGTTCCCGGCGGGGTCGTCAACATCCTCACCGGGAACGTGGGTGAGCTCGGCCCGCACCTGACCGCGCACGCCGACGTCGACGCCCTGGACCTGGCGGGTGCGGGCGACCGGGCCGTGGAGTTCGAGAAGGCCGCCGCCACCACCCTCACCCGGGTACTGCGCCCCGGACCGGAGGCCGACGGTGGCGAGGAGGCCTGGCTCGACACCGACCCCGGCACCTCTCGCCTGACGCCGTTCCTGGAGACCAAGACGGTTTGGCATCCGGTCGGAGTGTAAGACTGACGGTCGGGCCCGCTTCGCGAACGAGGCGGGTCCGCTCCGACAGCGAGTGGAGGATGAAGGTGCCGGTGAACACCCCCGAAGAGGTTCAGCCCCCCGTCCCCGAACACCGCACGGTCCCCGGACTGCGCCTGGTCCGTCTGGACCGCAACAACCCCGAGGTCGAACTGCTGCGTGAGGTGGTGGCCCGTCAACGGGTCGCCCCCGGGCAGCGCAGGTTCGTCGACGAGGCGGTGCACACCCTGCCCCGTGCCGACGACGACCCCGAACGCTTCCCGTACGCCATCGTCCTCACCGAGGGCGACCTGTCCGACCACGCCGGCGCCTTGAGGGCCTGCGTCGGGTTCGGCATCATCGACCGCCGCGGGGTCCTGCGCGAGATCGTCGACGAACCCGACGAGGCGGTGCTGTTGCGCGCCTTCTACGTCGCACCCGAACACCAGGGCAAGGGGATCGGCCGCACCGCGTGCTCGGCCCCGCTGCTCGACCTGCTCGTCGTCCAGGTCGCCCCCCGCGCCGAACAGATCGTCCTGTGCCTCAACGAGGGCAACGAGGACGGCGAACGCACCTACCTCGCCGCCGGGTTCGCACCGACCGGTCGCCACTACGACGCCGGCGAACAATGAAGATAATTAAATTGAAAAGGAGTGAGACAGCATTCTGTCTCGCTCCTTTTCAATGTTGTGATTTAAGAAATTAATTTAAGTTTATAATCCTGAATGGACGTTGTAGTGCCATCTAATTGTCTATAGATAATATGGT
>NZ_JBEYLC010000100.1:0-13312 GCF_040635885.1 Nocardiopsis sp. NPDC006832
GCGCTGCATCACACCACGATGAGCCCGTCCAAGATCGGGATGATCGTGCAAGCCGCGTTGGCGCTGACCAATATCGAGAAGCAAACTCGCTGAGAGCGTGTTTGAGAAGGGGTAACGGTCCGGGCACTTCGCTCACGCTGCTGTCGTCAGGTCGCGAGCATGGCCGTCATGACGCGACGCCCGACCTACCCCTCTGATCTGACTGATGAGCAGTGGACCCTGATCGAGCCCCTGCTCCCACCGGCCAACACCGGTGGCCGGCCCGAGAAGCACCCCCGCCGCGACGTGGTGGACGCCATCCTCTACGTGGTGCGTACCGGCTGCTCCTGGCGGCACCTGCCCGTGGACTTCCCGCCCTGGCAGACCGTCTACTGGTACTTCTCCCGCTGGGAAGAAGCCAAGGTCACCGAGCAGGTCATGGCCGTGCTGCGCCGTCGGTTGCGCACCGCTCAAGGGCGTGGGGGCGAGCCCTCGGCGGGGATCATCGATTCCCAGAGCGTCAAGGGCGCCGACACCGTCGGCCAGGGTAGCCGTGGCTATGACGCGGGCAAGAAGGTCAACGGCCGCAAGAGGTTCATCGTCACCGACACCCTGGGGCTGTTGCTGGTGGTGTGCGTGATGGCCGCATCCGTTCAGGACCGGGACGGGGCCAGGACCACCCTGTTGAGTCTGTACCTGTGCACGCCGGTGCGGTTCGTGTTCGCTGACGCGGGGTTCGCGGGAAGGCTGGTGGCCTGGGCCGAGAGGTTCGTGGCCACGACGTTGCACATCGTGCGCAAGGCTCCCGGCCAGGTGGGGTTCGCGGTGATTCCGCGGCGGTGGGTGGTGGAGCGCTCGCTGGCGTGGTTGACCGCTCACCGGCGTTTGGCCAGGGACTACGAGCGTGACCCCGAGGTGTCTGAGGCGATGGTGCGCTGGGCCGCGATCGGCCAGATGGCCCGCCGTCTCGCACGTGGACAAGATTCCGTCCGTCAGCGTGCCTGGACGGGCCAGGACCTCATTCCCTGACCCTTCTCAAACACGCTCTGAGATCACCTCAGTGTAGAATAATGTTTCTTATTGCTCATCATGTGCGTATTGCGTATTTCAGAGTTCAAAGGGGGAAGGCTGGCGTGGAGTCCAAATTGCGTACGCGCTGAGAAAGGTATTCGCGTGTCTTTTTGGGGCTGGGGATCTTCATGCTCTATGACTGCATGCGTCGCATCCCCAGGGGAGGCGCCCACAGGTGGCGTCACCCAAGGTTGCCTGCGTGCCAGGTTCACGCGCATAGAGGTATGTGATGTAGGACACTATGGCCTAATGTGGCCATCTTCTATGTCTGCTGATCAGAGCGGGTTTCTTTGCTGCCCCCACGTGGTGGGGGCAGCAAGTTCGCCTCCAACAGCTTGCGCTGACGAGTTGGAACCCCGTACTTTCTGGCTTGCTCTGAGTCATTCATAACTGAGTCTCCGGTATCGGAGTTCCTTCCTTAGGACGGCATCCCCCATGCGTCGCCCCTTGGCCCGTGCGACGGTGGCTTCCATCGCCACCATGCTTGTCGTTTCCCTGATGTCGACGTTGCCCGCGAGGGCGGAGCCCGACGCTTCAGAGGGTTCGGATCCGCAGGAACAGCAGGAGTTCGACGCCCTAGCGTTGGCTGAGCAGTCCGGTGAGCGGGTGGAGATTCCAGGGCTGACGGATGAGAAGACTCAGCATTTCGCCAATCCAGACGGGTCGCTGACCGCTGAGGTCTCCGCAGTGCCGGTTCGGGTGCGCTCCTCCCAAGGATGGATGGATGTGGACACCGACCTGGTCCGGGGCGCGGATGGGCTGATCCGCCCCAAGGCGGCGGGGATGGACATCGCTTTCTCTGGTGGCGGGGACAGCGTCATGGCCCACGTCGGAATTGGCTCCAACAGTGTTTCCTTGGGCTGGATCGAGGGCCTCCCTGAACCAACGCTCGAAGGAGAGCAAGCCACTTACTCCGACGTGCTGCCGGATGTGGACCTGGTTCTGACCGCTGGGGTGGAGGGCTTCTCCCAGGTCCTGGTCGTACACACTCCTGAAGCCGCGCAACTTCCTGAACTCGCCGAGTTGGAACTACCGCTGTCCACCGTCGGTGTGACCATGACGGTGGATGAGTACGGCAATCTGGACGCGGTCGGAGAAGCGGGCGGACAGAGCGTGTTCTCTGCCCAGGCGCCAGCAATGTGGGACTCGAGCACCGAGCCGGAGCCGGTGGCGGAAGAGGACCCCACGCTGGGGCCATTGATGACTTCTCGCGTGGAGGCGGTGGAGACCACTCTGGGGATCGACCACATCCGGTTGGTTCCCGACCAGGGCATGTTGGTGGATGAGGCCACCGAGTTTCCGATCTACATCGATCCGTCGGTGAGCGCTAGCCGCCCGAATCGGGCCTACGTCGATCGCACCTACCCGAACCAGGCCTACTTCAACACCTCGAGTAGCAAGCCAGTGGGCGTAGGACGCTACTCCGGTCCTGAAGGCACTTACACCCGTCGAGCGTTCTTCCAGTTCACAGTGATGGCTCGCACCATGCACCCCAACACCATCATCAACTCGGCCACCCTGCGAGCCGAAGTCGATTGGGCTTACGGCTGTAACAGCAACTCCTACATCCAGTTGCAGCGGGTGAGCACGTTCAACCGCAACACCACCTGGAACAAACAGCCCTCCACCCAAGGTGGAGTGCTGGACACACAGAACGTGCGCGGTGGATGGGCAACCTGTCCCTCATCCAGCGGAGTGGAGTTCGACGCCACCTCCGCCTACAAGTGGGGGGTCGACAACAAGGCCTCCCACATCTATCTACGCTTGAAAGAGCGTGATGAGTCCGGCACGGCCGCTTGGCGTCGCATCGAACTCAAGAAGAAGCCGCCGGTACTGGTCGTCAACTACAACCATCCGCCGGCGAAACCGGTGACCTCCACCATCTCCGACTCGCTCGGCGGGGTGTGCAGCACCGACCAGGACAAGCCACGGCTGATCAACGACACCACCGTCACCTTCAACGCCCAACTCCGCGACAGGGACTCCTACTGGGTGGGCCAACAGGTCAAGTCCCGGTTCGAGTGGAAGAGCGTGGCAGATGACACCGCCCTGGGTACGGCGGACTCCGCCTACGTGACCGTGGGCAAGTGGTCGGGGGGTTCCTATCGTCCGGTGACCGCCCGTGACCTCCCCGAAAAGGAACCGATCGCCTACCGCGTGCGCGGCCACGACAAGTCCAACTGGGGACCGTGGTCCTCATGGTGCTACCTGGAGATCGACACCACCAAACCCGACTCCGGACCCGAGGTGACCTCCACCGACTACCCGGCCGGCGACGAGGTCCACGGCTCGGCGGGCCGTTCGGGTGAGTTCACCTTCGCCAACAACGGGGTCGACCAGGCCACCTCCTACCACTACAGCCTCAACGACGCCTCCTGCTCCACCGAGATCGAACTCGACGAACCGGGCGCAAGCGTGACGCTACCGATCACCCCACGCCGGGACGGCCCCAACCTGATTCACGCCCGTATCAGCGACGCCTACGGCAACTCCTCCGAATGCGGCCTGGTCTATCGATTCACTGTGGCCCCACCCGCGGAGCCGATCTCCCACTTCGCCTTGGACGAGGGCCAGGGAGACAGCGCCACCGACGCGATGGACACCGAACGGATCGCGACCGCCTCGGGCAACTTGGATTGGACCCGAGGCCGTGTGGGCCATCGAGACGGAGACACCTACCGGCTGGAGAACACGGGGCTGGACACCGCAAGTGGCGAACGGCTGAGTACTCAGGGCCCGGTGGTGGTCACCGACGAGGCGTTCTCGGTGGCCGCGTGGGTGCGGTTGGACGAAGACCCGAGCCGGGCCTACACCGCGGTGGCCCAGGATGGCGAGCGGCACAGCGGTTTCTACCTCGGCTACCAGCACACCCAGGGCGGCCGGTGGATCTTCAAACAGGCCCCCTACGACGGGGACGACACGTCAATCTCCGAACGAGTGCTCTCCACCGAACAGGCACAAACCGGAGTGTGGACCCACCTGGTGGGAACCTATGACCCCGAAAGCAGAGAGCTCGCTTTGTACGTGGACGGTGTCAAACAGGGCACCCATGTTCAGCAGAGCGCGTGGAACGCGGAGGGCCCCTTCGTGATCGGAGGGGCACTGTACCGGGGGACACACCACGACTTCTGGCCCGGCGGCATCGACGACGTACGAGTGTGGGACCGGGTCCTCTTCGATGAACCGTTCATCGAGGACGACGAAGCCCGATCTGAAGTGTGGGAGTTGGCCAATCGGCCCGCCGCGCTCGAAGGTCGCTGGAAGTTGGACGAGACCGAAGGGACGCTCGCGGCGGACTCCTCCGACCACGGATTGGACGCGACTTTGCACGCCGACCCGCTGACCGCGTGGAACCAGGCGCTCAACGAGGTCACGTTCGCTCCGGGTGTGAGCCTGAACGTCGCCGAACAAGAACACCTGGCCGCCGCAGGACCGGCTGTTCGCACGGACCGGAGTTACAGTGTCGCGGCCTGGGTCAGGCTCGATGAAGTCGGCCACAACTCCACCGCGGTGGCTCAGAACGGTGATGACCACA
Organism: Nocardiopsis sp. NPDC006832; assembly: GCF_040635885.1. Lineage (NCBI taxonomy): Bacteria > Bacillati > Actinomycetota > Actinomycetes > Streptosporangiales > Nocardiopsidaceae > Nocardiopsis > Nocardiopsis sp. NPDC006832. Next base: position 4,586 of record NZ_JBEYLC010000100.1, read on the forward strand.
GCGCGTTCTACCTGAGCTACCAGCACACCTATGAGCACGACAAGTGGGTCATGAAGCTGCCGCCCGAAGATCGCACTGGCACGAGCGGGTGGCATCGTTCCTTGTCCGATCGCACCGCGGAGTTCGGACGCTGGACCCACCTGGCGGCCACCTACGACCACACCCTGGGCCAGGCCACGCTCTACGTCGACGGTGTGGCCCAGGACCCGGTGGAGATCCCCGAAGCTTGGCACGCGAACGGTCCGCTACTCATCGGCGGCGCACGGTTCGAGCAGCAGTTCTTCGATCCCTGGTCCGGCGACATCAATGACGTCCACCTGTACCAAGGCGTGCTCTCCCAAGCCGACATCAACAACGTCTATGAGGGTCTGATCCCCACAGGCTCTTCCTGACCTGGTTCCTCTCCCCACACCCTTTTCCCAGTTCACAGAACCCGGCGGCAACGACGACCGCCGGGACGGAGGCCCCTGTGTCCGAACGCCCTTCCCCCACCCAGGACGAAGCCGAAGAGGCCGAACCTCGTGGTGCTCGAATTCGACGCATGTTGAGTCGTGGCATGACCAACACCCTGATCTTGGCGGTGACGGCCACCTTGCTGGCGGCACCTTCCTCCCAGGCCACCCCTCAGAACTCGGCTCCGGAGGTCGAGGATGAGCCTTGGGTCGAGGGTGATGAGGTCGTAGCCCAAGCCGTCGAAGGGGATAGCGCGGCACGGGAAGCGTCCGTCACCACTTTGGAAGCAGCGGAGTGGCCCGAACCGGAGATCGTCGACCTCACGGTCGAGGCCGACGGGTCCGAAGACGTTGACGCCTTCTCCCTGATGGAGGAGGACGGGAAGGCTGTGGTGGGCATCGGTACGGTGCCCGACGAGCTGCTGAATACCTGGGAGATGCCACTCCCGGAGGAGGAGGTTTCGCAAGAGTCGTCCGGTCGTGAAGAGCGGAGGGCGCCCCGAGAGCCGGAGGATGAGTCCAGGACGGAAGACCCTACCGAAGACCTCGAAGCCGAAGACGAGCAGAACGAAGACCCCGCTGCTGAAGAGCCCGACTTGCCCGAAGAGAACGGCGGGGACGAAGCAGCCGAAGACGAGAGTACCGTCGCCGACCCTGTCGAAGACCAAACCCCACAGGCTGTTGAGTCGGCGCAGGTGGCACTCCTGAGCAAGGACGAGGCCACCCAAGCAGGAGTGGACGGCCTTCTGCTGGAGGTGACCCGCACCGATGGCATCGAAGCCCCCGGTCCGGTCGAGGTCGTACTCGACTACTCCGAGTTCGCCTCCGCCTTCGGCGGCGACTACGGCTCTCGCCTTCGTCTCCTGGCCCTGGCCGACTGTGACGGTGACCAGGGGGAAGAGTGCACCCAGGCCTACGACCTGGGATCCACCAACGACCCGGCGACCAAGACCCTGAGCGTCATCAGCCCGGCCACCACCTCTGGGGTCATGCTCATGGCTGCTGCGGGCGGGGACGGCGGTAACGGTGACTACCAGGCCAGCGACCTGTCGCCCTCGGCCTCATGGGACGTGAGCCTGCAAACCGGTGACTTCTCCTGGACCTACCCAGTGGAGGTCCCGGACGTGGCCGGTGACCAAGCTCCTGACATCGCCCTGTCCTACTCCTCCGGGTCCGTCGATGGACGCACCGCCTCCACCAACAACCAGGCCTCATGGATTGGTGAAGGGTTCGACTACCACCCCGGGTTCATCGAACGCACCTACATCCCCTGTAGAGAAGACGGCCAGAAAGACCCGAACAAGACGGGAGACATGTGCTGGAAACGGCACAACGCCACCCTGTCCTTGAACGGTATGTCCAGTGAACTGCTGCTCGACTCCGACGGCACCTGGAGGATGCGCAGTGACGACGGTTCCAAGATCGAACGCCTGACCGGCGCCACCAACGGAGATAACGACGGCGAGTACTGGAAGGTCACCACCACCGACGGCACCCAGTACTTCTTCGGCCGCAACCGCCTTCCCGGTTGGTCCTCGGGAAAACCGGAGACCAACTCGGCCTGGAACATGCCCGTCTTCGGCAACGACTCAGGCGAACCCTGCCACAAGTCCTCCTTCGCCGATTCCTGGTGCCAACAGGCCTGGCGCTGGAACCTGGACTACGTCGTCGACGTACAGGGCAACGTCATGACCCTGCACTACACCAAGGAGAAGAACCACTACGGCCGCAACAGGAAGGCCGACGACGGCACCTCCTATGACCGGGGCGGCTACCTACGTCGCATCGAATACGGACTGGACAAGGACGACGTATTCGCCACCGCCCCGGCCCGCGTGAACTTCACCGTCGCCGAACGCTGCTTGACCACCGACTCCTTCGACTGCGCACCTGAAAAACGGGAAAAGACCAACGCCAAGCACTGGCCCGACGTTCCCCTGGACCAGGACTGCAAGGCCGACGCCAAGTGCACCGACAAGCTCTCCCCGACCTTTTTCAGCACCAAACGCTTGGAACGCGTCACCACCCAGATCCACGACGGCTCCTCCTACTCCACCGTCGACTCCTGGAAGTTCGCGCACCGCTTTCCCGCACCGGGAGACGGCACCGACCCCACTCTGTGGCTGGACTCCGTCACCCACACCGGCCATGTGGGCGGCACCCTGGCCAACCCAGCGCTGACCTTCGCAGGCACACCCATGCCCAACCGTGTCGACTCCACCAGCGACGGCGTCGCACCCCTCAACAAGTGGCGTATCACCGCCGTCTACACCGAGACCGGCGGCCAACTCGACATCTCCTACTCCGACCCCGACTGCACCGCCAGCTCCACTCCCACCCCGCACACCAACACCAAACGGTGCTATCCGGTGAAATGGGTGCCCAGCGGTCGTGGTGACGACGACATCACCGACTGGTTCCACAAGTACGTGGTCACCCAGGTCCTAGAGGTCGACCTGGTCACCGACCAACCCGACGTCGTCACCACCTACGACTACCGGGGCGGCGCTGCCTGGCGGTACATGGACGCCGACGGGTTCACCAAGGACGATAAACGCACCTGGTCCCAGTGGCGTGGCTATGAGGTCGTGCGGGTCAACTCCGGTCTCGCCGACGGTACCCGCTCAGAAGAGGAACACCGGTTCTTCCGGGGAATGCACGGCGATCACCAACCGAGCGGCACACGCAGTGTGAAGGTCACCGACACTCAAGGCGGCGAGCACACCGACCACGACCGCTACAACGGGCAAACCCTGGAAACACTGACCAGGAACGGGCCCGAGGGCGAGGTGGTGGAGAAGGAGATCACCCTGCCCTGGAGCCGTAAAACCGGTTCACGTACCTACTCCTGGGGCACGTTGGAATCCCACCAAGTCGATGTGGCCTCGGTACGCGGCTACACCCCTCTCGCCGAGGGCGGGTGGCGTCAAGACCGCACCGACACCACCTACGACGACCACGGTATGCCCACCGAGGTCTTCGACCACGGAGACGTCTCCAAGAGCGGAGACGAGGTGTGCGCACGCACCACGTACGTGCGCAATGCCGGCCTTCACCTGCTGGAGTTGTCCTCCAGGGAAGAAGTGGTGTCCGTGGGATGCGACACCACCCCCAGCCGACCTGACGACGTGATCGCCGACGCCCGTACCCATTACGACGGAAAGGCCTTCGGCCAGACCCCGACCCAAGGGGTACAGACCTCATCGGAACGCCTGGTCGGCTACGACGGAACCACCCCCCGCTACCAGGTCACCGACATCTCCACCTTCGACCGGTACGGCCGTCAGCTCACCCAGACCGACGCCGAAGGAAACACCACCACCACCGAATACGTCGACCACACCGGCGGTGGTAACGCCACCACGATCACCACGACCAACCCGGCCGGACACGTCAGCTCCATCGAAATCGACCCGGCACGCTCGCTCACCGTCGCGGAGATCGACGCCAACAACAAACGCACCGACCTGGCCTACGACCCACTAGGTCGTCTGACCGAGATCTGGCTCGCGGACCGGCCCAAGGGTGACGCCACCCCGAGCATGAAGTTCGCCTACCACCTGTCCAAGGACGCCCCCACCTACATCGCCAGCAGCGCGCTCAACCCCCACGGCGACTACATCACCAGCTACCAGATCCACGATGGCTGGCTTCGCGTACGCCAGACCCAAGGCCCCGCCTCGGGCGGCGGGCGCCTGATCAGCGACACCCTGCACGACTCCCGCGGCCTGCAGACCCAGACCCGTTCCGCCTACCCGAACGAGGACGCCCCCAGCGGAAACCTCTTCGTCGTCAACAACACCGATGAGATTCCCCGTTACACCAACACCGTCTACGACGGAGCCGAACGCCCCCTGCACCAGGTCCAGATGTCTCGGGGCCAAGAGCAGTACCGCACCAGTACCGAATACGCCGGCGAACAGACTCGGATGACCCCGCCTGAAGGCGGTACCGGCACCACCACCATCACCGACCCGCGTGGCAACACCATCGAACTGCGCCACCACCACGGGCGCGAGCCGGCCGGTGACTACGACGCCATCCACTACACCTACACCCATGGTGACGAACTGGAGACCGTCACCGACACCGACGGCAACGAATGGCGCTACACCTACGACATCAACGGCCGCCGAACCTCCACCTCGGACCCCGATACCGGTACCACCACCTACACCTACGACGCCTTGGACCGGGTGACCTCCAGCACCGACGCCCGCGACCAGACCCTGGCCCACGTCTATGACGACCTGGGCCGCAAGACCGCCCTGCACGAGGGCTCCACCGATGGCCCCCTGCGCGCCGAATGGGTCTACGACACCCGGGCCAAGGGCCAACTGACCTCCACCACACGCCATGACGGTGGACTCGCCTACAGCAACCAGGTTCTGTCCTACGACGATCTCTACCGGGCCGTGGCCACGACCGTCACAGTCCCGCAGGAAGAACTCGGTCTGGGCGGAACCTACCGGTTCATCACTCGTTACAACCCCGACGGCAGCATCCGTAGCCACATGTCCCCTGCGGCCGGTGGGCTCGGTCAAGAGAACATCAGCTACACCTACGACGACCTCGGCAAGGTCACCGCCATCGCCGGTGAAGGCTCCTACGTGACCGCCGCCGAGTACTCCAAAGTCGGCAACCTCATCATGCGGACCCTGGCCCGAACCTCGAGCAGCAACGACCGCTACTGGCAGGCCTGGGACTACGACGCGGCCACCAACCGACTCAACGAAACCTGGATCACCCCCCGTTTCGGCGCAGGCTCCCTGCAACACCTGCACTTCGCCTACGACGACGCCGGTAACATCCTGTCCCTGCGCGATGAACCCAGCGATAGCGAACGCCCCGCTGACGTGCAGTGCTTCGCCTACGACCACATGCGTCAGCTCACCGAGGCCTGGACCCCCGACGCCACCGGAGCCGAGGCCTGCCAGGCCGCACCCCAGGTGGGGGAACTGGGCGGACCGGCTCCCTACTGGCACTCCTACACCTACGACGCCGTCGGCAACCGGGTCACCGAAACCCAACACGGCGGAATCGGGGGAGCTACCGAACGCACCTACACCCACCCCGACGCGGGCCAGGACCAGCCGCACACCCTGACCCAGGTGCACGAGACCGGACCCGCGGGCGAGCGACTGGAGCACTACGACTACGACGAGGCCGGAAACATGGTCTCTCGTACGACCCCCGCCCACGAACAAGGTCTGGAGTGGGACGCCGAAGGTCTGCTGGTGCGGGTCGATGACGCGGCCAGTGGAGAGACCACCTACACCTACGACGCCGATGGTGGCCGACTGATCCGCCGGGACGCCACCACATCCACCCTCAACCTGCCAGGGATGGAGGTCCAGTACGAGCGCTCCTCACTGGTCACCCGAGCCCTGCGTTTCTACCAACACGAGGACGAGACCATCGCTGTCCGCGACGCCGATGGCAACGTCACCTGGGTTTTCGCCGACCACCACGGCACCGGACAACTGGCCGTGACGGCCGTTGGGGGAGAGGTCACCCAACGCCGCTTCACAGCGTTCGGCGCCGATCGCAGCATCGGGTCGGGAGCCTGGCCCAGCGAACATGGATTCGTCGGCGGAACCATCGATGCCTCCACCGGTCTGACCCAGATCGGAGCCCGTGCCTATGACGCGGCGTTGGGCAGGTTCATCTCACCCGACCCGGTCATGGACGTGTCCGACCCCCAACAGATGCACGGGTACGCCTACGCCAACAGCAACCCGGTCAGCTTCACCGACCCCGACGGATTGTTCCTGCGCAAGACCTGGAACCGAATCCGACGTACCGTCAGCCGGGTGCGCAACCGGGCACGTGCCTCGGTGCGACGGGTGTGGAACTCCTCCCGGGTACGCAATATCCGTTCCACGGTGCGCCGGAACGTGGTCCACCGGGCTCGGCGTCACGCCAACTTTGTACAGCGAACCGTACGCAGGGTTCCTCAACGGCCGCGCAACTTCGTCGCCGGTGTGGGTAGCGCGCTGACATGGAGCCCGATGCGTGCGTTGGGTGATTACGCGGTGCGTAAAACCGGGGTGGGGAGGACCTGGGACCAGCACATGGCGAATGTGGGGGTCAACTCCAACTCCAGATCCTTCCAGGCCGGTGAAACGACGGTGGACATCGCCGTGGAGGTGGCCACCGGCCCCATCCCCGCAGGTAGTGCGATGCGTGCTCTGCGTAACGGCGACAAGATCAAGGATCTCATCAAGAACCTCCGCCGTGGCCGAGGTAGTGGCTGTAACAGCTTCGTCCCGGGGACCTTGGTGTTGATGGCCGATGGCACCAGCAAACCCATCGAGAAGATTCGAGCCGGCGAGCAGGTGCTGGCCACCGATCCTGAGACGGGCGAAGAGGGCCCGCGCGAGGTTCTGGCCACGATCATTGGCTCCGGGGCCAAGACCCTGGTCGAGATCACGGTGGACACCACCACCCAGATCGAGGCGAGCGCGCTTGAACAGGGGAAATTTGATGAGGTAAGCGGTCTGCCAGGCCCGACGGTGCTCGGCGATGTCATCATCGCCACCGACGAACACCCCTTTTGGTCCCCGGAATTGGAGACTTGGGTCGACGCGATTGACCTGGTTCCGGGTATGTGGCTGCTTTCTTCTGAGGGCACCCTGGTGCAGGTCAGTGGTATCCAGGCATGGGCGCAAGCGGCCACGGTCCACAACCTGACCGTCCAGGGCATCCACACCTACTATGTCACCGTAGGTTCCCTGGACATTCTGAGTCATAACCAAAACTGTGAAATTTCACTTGGAGAGCTTCCTAAGGACAGGGATCGAAGAACTGCTGGAATTCTAGACGTAGGAAATGATCAACTTCCTATGGTGAGTGGCCCTGGAGGTCAAGCTGAAGATCTCCCAGGAATGCCTGGTGTTAGGAGGGCTAATGCCAGCCATGTTGAAACACACGCTGCTGCCTTCCTTCGGATGAATCCGGGTCTTCAAAGAGCAGTGCTGTACATCGATTATCCGACCGGAACTTGTCCTACTTGCAGAAACTCGCTTCCAAGCATGCTTCCTAGTGGGTTCCAGCTTCTTGTGAGATCACCGAAGGGGCAAGAAAGATTCTGGGGAAATTCGGATTAGGGGTACAGATTTTCTCTTTTGCTATTCAGAAACGATCAACCTTGGGGGTTGGTGGTTTGGCGGCCATCAACCCCCAAGATTGTATATGTAACATGCTATTAAGTTCGAGTGGTGATCATATTTACTGATTGAAAAGTGGACTTATTTCTTTGAATTAATTCTCCTTTATGGCTTCGAGAGGAGGTCTCTGATTGTGGAATCGAGCTTGGCAGCGAGAGTTACCTCGTAGGTACCAGGAATGCGCCCTGGGTCGACTAGCGCGAGCCAGCTGCGTCCGATTATTGTCCTTGACTGGGGGTGGGGCCAGTCAAGGTTAAGTGCCTCGAGTTGCAAGTTTTCCAAAGGAAAAAACAAATTCCATGGGTCACTGGTTTCAATGAATTCTTGAGCAGGGGATCCGTAGATTGCTTCGTTGATGGTAGATATCCGAAGAAAAGTAGATATATCTACTGATGTTTTCTCCCAAGAATCATCCCTGGAAAGCTCATAGACAAGTTGGTTCTGACTGGTGGGGTCAAACGCCCACATCGAATTTCCTTGGTTTTCGCACCAGAAAGGAATCTTCCCCTTCTCTGGCTTGAGCTCATTTAGTGGGATTGCGTAATTTTGGTGTGTTATGCCAGAATCCCAAGCTTGGGATAGTTCGTGCCAGTGGACCAGGGGTTCGGGGGTGTCGTTGTTCTGGATTTTCGGTGCTGGTTTTTTTGGAGGGCCATACCATTCGTTTAGGAAGGTCTCTATCTGGATAGATTTATTGGATTTAAGCCAGGATTGAATAATATTCATGACTGTGCTTCTCTTTTTTCTTGCTTGCGTTATGTCTTGGGCTTCTTGAGTATATCCGAGACTTATGTATGCTGAGGGTTTTAACCTGAAGGAAGCGCATCGTCCGCTGGGGCAGCACCAACACGGTTCGCTGTCGGCGGGTGATGATTATCCTAGCCTCTTCCAGCGGTAACACCGTTCCAGCAGGGTCGGACCGTGGCGCCTTACCGTGATCGCTCACGGCAGGTTTCCACGGCCCGCCCTCCGAACCCGCCGTGCGCCTTTCAGTGCAACGGGCTCTCCATGGAGGTGATCTCAGTGACTGGGAATCTGCAGGAACCCGACAATCAAGACGAGGGGTGCATTCATGGGTGAACTTTCGTTCCCCTGACACAGGCGTG
>NZ_JBEYLC010000101.1:0-12901 GCF_040635885.1 Nocardiopsis sp. NPDC006832
GAGACCTGGATGACGGTGGGTTCGCCCCAGGCCTCACGTGCCGCTCGCTCCATCGTGTTCGCCACCGGCTCGGCCTGTTCCAGCACTGCGGTGTGAAGCTCACCGGTGGAGTCATCGAAGAAGTCCGGGCTGCGGAGCAACTCGATCTCGTGCAGGTCGACGTCATCGCTGGACGTGATGCTGATGTCGCCGATGCGGTGTTCGAAGGGGGTGTCGGCGTCGGTGTGCCAAGGTTCCACCAGCATCAGCTCGACCGCCTCGATCGCCTGTTCGGGGGAGGCGTCAGCGAACTCCTCGAACAGGGACTCCTCCGCGCCCTCGGCGGTGCTCTCTTCAGGGACGTCCCTGGGTTCGTATTCGCGCATAGTGAACCTTAGCTTCGCCACAGCAGACTTTCGTAGAATGGTGAGCACACGTCGAAACACGGTTCGAGGAGGTGGCGGTGATGGGTCTGTACGCCTAGCCACCCGCCCGGAGGTTCCGGGATCACGGGTGGCGGGTTCCGAAAGGAACGAGATGTCCCGTACGGACAAGACCAAACCACTGTGGGTACGCCGACGTGAACACGCTCCGACGGCGATGCACGACCACCGATGGGGTGACTGCGACCTACCGCCCGCCCCGACCCGTGAGGAACCGACGACCCGCTGCCGGTGGGAACACCCCGATTCCATGCTCTTTCGTCGCGGATGCTGCGCCGGGTGCCATAAGCGCGGCTGCACCGCCGAATGGCAGGCTTTCAACAAGGACGGCAACCGTAAGCGCCGCCACCGGGACCGGCTCCTGACCCTCCGTTCGGTGCGCGAGGCCAACACCCGTTAGACGTTCCGTGACGCCCTCACGGCGCTTCGCCGTGAGGGCGTCACGTTTTCCCTCGAAAGCCGTGGCCCGTCGAACCGCCGCCCCGTAGCATGTGCCTCGCGATCGCCCCCCGCTCGGAAGGACGCACATGCCCCTCAGGACCGCCACCGTGGCCGCCGTGGCCCTTCTCGCCATCCCGCTTGCGCCAGCCGGACCCGCGGCCGCCGATGACACCTATTCCAGTTACGCCGAACTCGCCGCCAACGAGACCGAGGGCACCGACTACCGGCGTTCCACCCGCGAGGGCAGCACCGACGTCGCTCACATCGCCATCCATGGCGGCGGCATCGAACGTCCCACCACCGAACTCGCCGACCACGCCGCGCAATCCGGTGACCACGCCTTCGCCACGTTCGAGGGCATCAAGTCGACCGGCAACAGCATCCTGCACATCACTTCCACCCGCTTCGACGAGCCCATGACCGTCGATATCGTGGCCGACTCCGACTACACGGTCTCCTGGCACGGAGCCGCCGGGGATGAGCCCCTCACCTACGTGGGCGGCCTGGACACCGATCTGCGTGACACGGTACGCGAGGAACTGCGCGAGGCCGGGTTCGAGGCTCCCGGCACCATCCCCGATCACCTCAAGGGCGAGAGCCCCGACAACATCGCCAACCGCAACACGAGTGGTGAAGGAGTCCAGCTCGAACTCACCCGTGGCCAGCGCGACGAGCTCATGGTCGATCGCGCCCCCACCGAGGCCTTCGACGATTACGTCGCCGCCGTCGAACGGGCCGTTGCCCAGCGCTGACCCGATTCATCCACCGTGCGATCGGGGGGTGTGCGAGGTGCCTCGAAGCTTCTAAACACGCCCCACGCCGCCGCCCCATCCCCACGTGCGTGGGGCTCACGTCATGTAGGCCGACGGATCGTGTCGGGCCTCCGGTCCATCCCCACGTGCGTGGGGCTCACAGGGAGTTGTACGCGTTCTCGGCGTCGCCCAACGGTCCATCCCCACGTGCGTGGGGCTCACTGGATGGCCCATCCTGCGGGCCTCTGAGGGGCCGGTCCATCCCCACGTGCGTGGGGCTCACTGGATACCGACGATTCGGTTCTCACGATTAAGCGGTCCATCCCCACGTGCGTGGGGCTCACACCGTGGGGCTCACCGAGGGAGAAGTCCTCGGCGGTCCATCCCCACGTGCGTGGGGCTCACTGTCGCCGGGACGCAGCTGCACCGTCCCGACCGGTCCATCCCCACGTGCGTGGGGCTCACTGCGGGGCGCCCGTATCCGGCGGCGGCGAGGGTCGGTCCATCCCCACGTGCGTGGGGCTCACATTGACCTCGGAGCAGATGACCAGCCGCATGCCGGTCCATCCCCACGTGCGTGGGGCTCACCGAGGGTGACGATCGAAGCGGGCCCGCCGGCCGGTCCATCCCCACGTGCGTGGGGCTCACCGTCGTCCACCAGGGCATCCGTAAGGCGCTCACGGTCCATCCCCACGTGCGTGGGGCTCACGAACGTCTGATCCTGGCCGAGACCGTGTCGACCGGTCCATCCCCACGTGCGTGGGGCTCACGTGTACGCGCAAAATCAGCACGAGTCGCTGCACGGTCCATCCCCACGTGCGTGGGGCTCACGTGAGGGACTTACGGCCATGGGTTTCGACGATCGGTCCATCCCCACGTGCGTGGGGCTCACGCCAGGTCCACGGACACGCGCGACCGGGTGGCCGGTCCATCCCCACGTGCGTGGGGCTCACCCATTCCTCAGAAATCATAAGGGAAGGGAATCCGGTCCATCCCCACGTGCGTGGGGCTCACACGGACGACGAAGCCATTGCGGACGCATTGGGCGGTCCATCCCCACGTGCGTGGGGCTCACGCCGCGTTCAAGCACATCCGGCACGTCGCCGACGGTCCATCCCCACGTGCGTGGGGCTCACCGGGGCACGTCACCAGATGACGGGCCCCGTTCCGGTCCATCCCCACGTGCGTGGGGCTCACCGGGTGATGCCGCGCCCGCTGTAGCTGGTGACCGGTCCATCCCCACGTGCGTGGGGCTCACACCGGCGGGGGCCTGGCGGGCCTCGTCGGTGGCGGTCCATCCCCACGTGCGTGGGGCTCACACCACGGGGGTTTGGACCCGTCCGAGGATGAGCGGTCCATCCCCACGTGCGTGGGGCTCACATCCACGCCAGAGGCGACCGGTCCAACGCCAGCGGTCCATCCCCACGTGCGTGGGGCTCACATCCACGCCAGAGGCGACCGGTCCAACGCCAGCGGTCCATCCCCACGTGCGTGGGGCTCACGCCCAGCCCACGGGTGAGACCACCAACCAGGCCGGTCCATCCCCACGTGCGTGGGGCTCACGACAGGTCGGTGTCCAGCTGGATGAGCTGGGCCGGTCCATCCCCACGTGCGTGGGGCTCACAGACGCCGGCATCCCACCAGTGCTCACGTTCGGGGTCCATCCCCACGTGCGTGGGGCTCACCGTGCTGTCGGCCACGGCGATCGGCATCAACGCGGTCCATCCCCACGTGCGTGGGGCTCACCAGTGCGGGGCCAGGCGCTCGGCACGCTCCTCCGGTCCATCCCCACGTGCGTGGGGCTCACCCAGTTCCTGGTCATCGCGGCGCTGCCGCCCATCGGTCCATCCCCACGTGCGTGGGGCTCACCTCATCGAACAAGACTTTGGTGGGGTTGAGGCCGGTCCATCCCCACGTGCGTGGGGCTCACATCGCGATGGGCGGGACCCACGCGGGGTCCACCGGTCCATCCCCACGTGCGTGGGGCTCACGAGCATGTTTCCCGCGTTGGACGTTACGTGATCGGTCCATCCCCACGTGCGTGGGGCTCACTCCGAGCGAGCGCGCCTCTGTGCGGTGGCTCGCGGTCCATCCCCACGTGCGTGGGGCTCACGATGGTGATGTACGGCCAGGACGCCGCACCCCCGGTCCATCCCCACGTGCGTGGGGCTCACAGTTAATGACCTGCAACAACGCAGGACGTTATCTCCGCGTTACGTTCGGATCGGGTCGATATTCGAGCCGGGACCGTGTCTTCAGGCTTCGTCATGATCCCACATCGCGCTCTCCGAGAGGCGAGGCTCGTAGCAGCAGCCCTAGAACGATGAGGGACTCAGGTGGTGAGCTCCAACCAGGTACGCACCAGGCCCGCCAGTTCGTCGAATTCCCCTGGCTCCTCATCGACCACCTGGTGGGATGCGAGAGCTTGTTCCGGACCGACGAACAGGCAGGGGCGAACCACGGGCATACTGCCGTCGTCCACGAGCCAACCCTGCTCTGAAGGATGCGGGCGCCTGGGTCGAGGAATCGGCACCGGAACGACTGGAGCCACCCTTCGATTTCGGGGCGGTCGGTCGACAGCGGTCGATGGTGTGCGGCGAACCTGGAGCGGGCTGCACAGTACGGCGGCCAGGACCATACCGAACAACCACCGTGCTCGTTTTCGCCAACCACGTAGGGGTTTGCGGTGCCTGCCAGTAGACTTCTACACGATCTCCTCCTGCGTATTCAGGTGGGGGTTGAGTCCCGGCGAGGTGTTCGAGCACCGCGCCGGGACATTTTCGTTTCGTCCGGATTTCAGGTGACCACGCGAATGCGCCCAGAACGGTCGAAAGCTGCGCGAACCGTCATTGATCCGTTCGGTTCGCGAGTGAAGTCCCAATACAGCGCCATCGCGTCGACCAGAGCCAATCCGTAACCGCCTTCCCGCAAAGGGCACTCCCCCGGGATCGGAAGGGCTTGAGGGAGGGTGACGACGGCCCCGGGGCGGGGACCATCGTCGGTCACTCGAAGCAGGAGCAGGCGTCGGCGCCGCTCGATCTCGACCCGCACCCGACCACCCGGCAACCCTGAAGTGGAGTGCCTGAGGGCGTTGGTGTGCAGCTCGGATAGGGACAGCAGCAGGGGTTGGACGGCAGACGGAGCAGAACGGACCGTGTACGCGGCCCAGCTCCGCGACACCTTCAGATGCCAGGGCTGGTGCCCACATTCCAGGGAACTCTTGTCCGGGTCCGCGCAGCGGATCCGTCGAGGCAGTTCGAGGGGCGGACGAGTGGCGGTCATGGAGGTCACCGAAGCCTTTCCTGGTCACGTCATCGAGTGTGGATGGCCCGCAAAAGAAAGGATGTGACCTGGACCTTTGTCGCGTGAAGGCCACTCGAAGAGTCGACGAATCTTCCAGGAGGCTCTGGAATTACGTGGAACGCCCCACACACGATTACCCTTTGTGCTCCCCTGGTCTTATGTACGCAGACGAACGTGTTCTGAGGTCATTCGGGCGGGAACTCCGCCGGTTACGAATCGAAGCTGATCTGACTCAGGAGGCCGTGGCGCACCGGGTCAGCCAGCTCGGCACGAGTGTCAGCAATTCCCATGTTTCCGACATCGAGAACGGGCGTGCCATGGCCCGACCCTGGTTGCGCAAGTTCCTGGACGAGGTGCTGGAGAGCGATGGGAGGTTGGAGAAGCTGTGGGAGGAATTGACCGGCTCCGGGCGCCAGGTGTGGCTGCACGAGGTCACCAAGCGCACCCACGCCGCCGATGCCCTGTTCGAGTACCAGCCCTTGGTCTTCCCCTCCTATGTGCAGACCGAGCGGTACGCACACGCGCTCATTCGTTACGGTTCGCCCTGGTTGTCGAGCAAGGAAGTGGACACGATCGCTAAGGGAAGGTGTGAGCGCGCCGACCGTATGGTCGAAGCCGAGCTTCCTTCCATCTGGTTGATCATCGACCAGGGCGTACTCGCTCGTCGCTATGGTTCACCGAAGATCCAGAAGGAGCAGCTCACTCGGGTCGCCGACCTCATGCAAAGGGAGAGGTTGACCCTTCAGATGGTTCCTATGGACTCGCCACGTCACGCGGGCAACTCCGGCCCTCGCCGCATAATCACCACATCGGACGAACCCGAAGTGGTCTATATGGAATCTGCCGAAGAGGGCCGAATCATCACCGATTCCGCTGGTATCTTTCGAAGCCGTATGTTGTTCGCCGCACTCCAAGGTGGAGCTTGTGGCCCGGAGGAAACCCTGCGAGCGATACGCGACGAGATGAGGAAGATCGACGATGAGTGACTGGCACAAGAGCACCTACAGCGGCGGATCAAACGAATGTGTCGAGGCGCGCGAGTACAGCTCCGGTGCAGACGTTCGCGACACCCGGAACCGGGACCTGGGGCACCTCACCTTCGACCGGCCCGAATGGACCTTCTTCCTCGAAACCGTTCGGCTCACCGGCCGGTGAGCGGTGGGGTGGCGGGCGCCCCTTCACCCACCACCCCCTGATTCACTTCACCGCCGTTTTCTCGACCGTCGACCGGTCCCGGAAGGCCATCCCCGTGTACACGGCCGTCCCCAACGCCACCGCGGCCAGCAGCACGAACCCGAAGGCGTACGCCCCCGTCGCCTGGAACACCACGCCCATGACCAGTGGCGGGAAGTACCCACCGAGCCCACCGGCCGCGCCCACGAGCCCGGTGACGGTACCCACCCGGGCCGGTTCCACCAGCTGTGCGACCAGGGCGAACACTCCTCCGGTGCCCAGCCCGAGGAAGGCCGCCATCAGCACGAACACCGTCCCGGCCGCCAGCTCCGCCGGGGGTTGGAAGACCAGCGCGCCCGCCATGAGAGTGGTCCCGACGAAGGACACCATGCACACCCGCACAGGGCCGACCTTGTCGGAGAGGATGCCGCCCGCCGGCCTGGCCACGACGGCCACCAAGGCGAATCCGGCGGCGCGCAGGCCCGCCTCGGTCTGGGCGAACCCGTAGGCGTTGTGCAGCAGGGTCGGCAGGTAGGTGGAGAAGGCCACGAATCCGCCGAAGGCCACCGCGTACAGCAGGATGTTCTGCCAGGTCGCCCGCAATCCGAGGGCCTCGCGCAGGCGCGGCATCAGCGGGTCGGTGGAGGGCTCCCACCCGGGCGGGTTGCGGCACACCACCAGTACGAGCACACCCATGAGCACGAGCGCCACGGCCATGAACACGTGTGTGCCCAACAACCCGATCGTTCCGGCCAAGTAGGGGGTGAGGAACGCCGACAGCGCCGTTCCGCCCATGCCCGCACCGAACACACCGG
This sequence comes from Nocardiopsis sp. NPDC006832, assembly GCF_040635885.1. Lineage (NCBI taxonomy): Bacteria > Bacillati > Actinomycetota > Actinomycetes > Streptosporangiales > Nocardiopsidaceae > Nocardiopsis > Nocardiopsis sp. NPDC006832. The sequence continues at coordinate 6,907 of NZ_JBEYLC010000101.1, forward strand.
TGGCGAATCCTCTTTTCTCGGCGGAGTGCCAGCGGCTGACGAACGGCACACCGACGGCGAAGGAGGTTCCCGCGATCCCCAGGAAGAACCCCAGCACCAGCAGCATCGGGTAGGAGTCCCCGACGAAGCCGAGCAGCAGCACCGGCACCACCGAGACGAAGGCGACCGCCGCCATCATCACCCGGCCACCGTAGCGATCGGTCAAAGCCCCGACGGGGATCCTGCCCACGGCCCCGATCAGCACCGGAAAGGCGATGAGCACGGAGGTCTCGGTGGGGCTCAGGTCCAGGCGCGCGGCGTAGTCGGGTGCCAGGGGCGCGATCAGGTTCCACGCCCAGAACATGAGCGCGAACGCCGCCGTGGCCAGGACGAGGTTGGTTCTGGCTCCGCTGTTCATGGCATCCGGCTCCCGTCCTCGACGTTCTCCCACCCGCGACGCCCGCGGCGTTCACCCATCCGGGTGTCCCGTGATCGGTACAACACGTAGGGCCGCCACAGGTAGCCGAGCGGCGCGCTGAACACGTGCACCAGCCGGGTGAACGGCCACAGCGCGAACAGCGCGAGGGCGGAGAGCGTGTGCGCCTGGAAGGTGAGCGGCGCGGCGGCCATCAGGGCCGGGTCCGGGTCCAGGACGAACAGCCCGCGGAACCAGATCGACACCCCTTCCCGGTAGTCGTAGTGGCCGATGACGTTGCCGACGATGGTGTTGGCCATGCCGGTGACGATCACCAGCCCGAGCCCCACGTACATGAGCTTGTCCATCCGGCTGGTGGCCCGGAAGACCGGTCCGACCAGGCGTCGGCGCAGGATGAGCAGGGTGAGTCCCACGACCACCGCGATCCCGGCGACCAGGCCGAGGCCGACGGCCATGACGTGGTAGAGCTCGTCGGTGACGCCCACGGCCGCGGTCCACGACTTGGGGATGAGCAGGCCCACGACGTGGCCGCCGATGACGGCGAGCATGCCGAAGTGGAACAGGGGGCTGCCCCAGCGCAGCAGCCGGCTCTCGTACAGCTGGGTGGACAGGGTGGTCCAGCCGAACTTGTCGTAGCGGTAGCGCCAGTAGTGGCCGACGAGGAAGACCGCCATGCAGGCGTAGGGGACGATGACCCACAACACCGTTTCGAGTGCGGTGTTCACGAGTGCACGCTCCTGGTTTCCGGAGGTGGGAAGGGGGCGAGACCGACTTCTTCGACGGGTGGCCCCTGGGCCACGAGTCGGGCGACCTTGTCGTCGATTCGGTCGGTCTTGGGCGGCAGAGTGGCGTTGATCGCCGTGACCGCGCCGGTGTAGAGGGAGTCGGCGTCGCGCAGGGCCAGGTGCAGCAGTTCCAGCCCGGCCCGGTACCGGTTCAGTAAGCGCGTGCCGCCGACGGGGTCGACCGTGGCGGCGAATTCCAGGACCACGCACAGGTGGTCGGGGAGTTCGTCCTCGTCGAGGAGGAAACCGGCCCTGCGGTAGGCGTTGGAGAACGACAGCAGGGCGGCGCCGCGGTTTCGGGTGTCCCCGTGCGCGTAGTAGGTCAGGTGCAGGCACGAACGCCGGTGCAGGTCGAAGGTGCCGACGTAGGTTTCGGCGAGTTCGGGCGGTGGGGTCGAGGCGAGCCGGTCGATCACCCCGATCAGGTCCGCGCGCGGTGGGTCGGGTAGTTCCTCGGCCGCCTGGCGCAGCATCGGCAGGTCGGCCAGGAGCCGCTCATCGGGGTGGGCCAGCACCAGGGCGGCGATCCTGTGGGTCAGGGCGCGTTGTCGATCGGTGATGGGGTGGCGTTTGAGCGCCTTGAACAGGCTCATGTGTGTTCCCCCGACCGACGGATCGAGGGCATGGGCAGCGACACCTTGCCTCCGGTGAGCGGGCCGCCCTTGTCCGGTCCGCCGGCGCCGGGGCCGCCCATGCCGGGTCCGCCCTCGGTGTCCAGGCTGCATCCGGTGGCGAAGGCCTCCAGGGAGTGCGCCTGTTCGGTGTGCGCGGGCGGGATGACGTAGCGGTCCTCGTACTTGGCGAGTGCGAGCAGCCGGTACATGTCGTACACGCTCTCGCCGTCCATGCCCACGGCGTGGGGGATGCGTTCGTCGGTCTCCCGTCCGAGGTTGATGTCGCGCATGTAGGAACGCATCGCGGCCAGGCGGCGCAGTGAGTCGGTGACGGGTCCGGTGTCTCCGGCGGTGAAGAGTTCGGCCAGGTACTCGATGGGGATGCGCAGGCTCTCGATGGCCGCGAAGAGGTTGTCGCGGTCCTCGGCGTCCTGGCCGGTCTCGGACACGGCGTCCACGACCGGGGACAGCGGCGGGATGTACCAGACCATGGGCATGGTGCGGTATTCGGGGTGCAGGGGCAGCGCCACCTTGTACTCGTTGATGAGCGAGTGGATGGGCGAGCGTTGGGCCGCCTCGATCCAGTCGCGGGGGATGCCCTCCTTCTCGGCGGCGCGGACGACCTCGGGGTCATTGGGGTCCAGGATCAGTTCGCGCTGTGCGTCGAGGAGGTCATGGTCGTCCTCCACCGAGGCGGCGGGCAGGACGGCGTCCATGTCGTAGAACACCAGGCCCAGGTAGCGCAGCCGTCCCACGCACGTCTCGGCGCACACCGTGGGCATGCCGACCTCGATGCGGGGGTAGCAGAACGTACATTTCTCGGCCTTGCCGGTGCGGTGGTTGAAGTAGATCTTCTTGTAGGGGCAGGCGGTCACGCACTTGCGCCAGCCCCGGCAGGTGTCCTGGTCCACGAGCACGATGCCGTCCTCGCTGCGCTTGTAGATGGCCCCGGCGGGGCACGCGGCGGCGCAGGAGGGGTTGAGGCAGTGTTCGCAGATGCGGGGCAGGTAGAACATGAAGGACTGCTCGAATTCGAGCTTGACCTTGTCGGAGACCTTGCGCAGGACGGGGTCGTCCTGGGCGAGCTCGGGACCGCCGGCGAGGTTGTCGTCCCAGTTGGCGCTCCACCGGATCGCCATGTCGCGGCCGCTGATGAGCGACTTGGGTCGGGCGACCGGCGTGTGCTCCTGGAGCGGGGCGTTGGTGAGCGTCTGGTAGTCGTAGGTCCAGGGCTCGTAGTAGTCGTCGATGCCGGGCATCGTGGGGTTGGCGAAGATCGTGGTGAGGTTCTTGAGCCGACCGCCCGAACGCAGGGCCAGGCGTCCGTTGGGTTTGCGGACCCAGCCGCCCTTCCACTTCTCCTGGTCCTCGTAGGTGCGAGGGTAGCCCTGCCCGGGCCGGGTCTCGACGTTGTTGAACCACACGTACTCCATGCCGGCACGGTTGGTCCAGGTCTGTTTGCAGGTGACCGAACAGGTGTGGCACCCGATGCATTTGTCGAGGTTCATCACCATGGCCATCTGAGCCATCAACTTCATTCGTACTCCTCCCCCGTTCCGATCGACCGCATCAGTACTCCACCTCTTGGGAACGCCGACGGATGACGGTCACCTCGTCGCGCTGGTTACCGGTGGGGCCGATGTAGTTGAAGGCGTAGCTGAACTGGGCGTAGCCACCGATGAGGTGGGTGGGCTTGACCAGCAGCCGGGTGATCGAGTTGTGGATGCCGCCGCGTTTGCCGGAGGTCTCGGCGCGGGGAACGTCGATGAGCCGGTCCTGGGCGTGGTGCATGTACACGGTCCCCTCCGGCATGCGGTGGGAGACGATGGCGCGGGCCACGACCACGCCGTTGCGGTTGACCGCCTCGATCCACTCGTTGTCGCGCACGCCGATCTTGTCGGCGTCGGCGCCGCTCATCCAGATGGCCGGGCCGCCCCGGGACAGGCTGAGCATCAGCAGGTTGTCCTGGTACTCGGAGTGGATGGACCACTTGTTGTGCGGGGTCAGGTAACGCACGGTCACGCCGAGTTCGCCGTTGTCCCCGACCTCGGGTTCCTCGAAGAGCCGGTGCATGTTCAGCGGCGGCCGGTACACGGGCAGGTTCTCTCCGGCCTCGGTGATCCAGTCGTGGTCGAGGAAGAAGTGCTGGCGTCCGGTGAGGGTGTGCCAGGGCTTCTTGCGTTCGACGTTGATGGTGAACGGCGAGTATCGGCGTCCACCGCTCTCGCTGCCCGACCACTCGGGTGAGGTGAGTACCGACACCGGTGCGACCTGCACGTCGGCGAAGGTGATCTGTTTGCCCTCGCTCTCGGCGGACAGGTCGGCCAGTTCGGTGCCCACCCGCTTCTCCAGGGTGTGGAACCCCTGGGTGGCCAGGCGTCCGTTGGTGGTGCCCGAGAACGCCAGGATCGCTTCGCACATCTGGGAGTCGCGTTCGAGCGCGGGGCGTCCGTCGGCCGGCCCGCCGCGCACGGTGCCGTTGACCCGGCCCAGGTAGTCGATCTCCTTGTCGACGTTGTAGGTGATGCCCTTGGTGGTCACGCCGAGCTTGTCCGCGAGCGGGCCCAGCGCGCCGAGTTTGGCGGCGATCGCGGTGTAGTCGCGTTCGACCTCCACGAGCTTGGGCATGGTCACGCCGGGGATGGGCTCGCACTCACCGAACTTCCAGTCCAGGACGGTGCCGTTGGGGGTGGCCATCGCGTCGGGGGTGTCGTGGGTCAGCGGCACGGCGACCACGTCCCGTCGCGTGCCCAGGTGCTCGACGGCCAGTTCGCTGAAGGTACGGGCCAGTCCGTGGAAGGCGTCGAAGTCGGTGCGGGCCTGCCAGGGCGGGGAGATGGCCGGGTTGAACGGGTGCACGAACGGGTGCATGTCCGTGGAGTTCAGGTCGTGTTTCTCGTACCAGGTGGCGGCCGGGAGTACCACGTCGGAGAAGACGGTGGTGCTGGTCATCCGGAAGTCCAGGGACAGCAGCAGGTCGAGTTTGCCCTCGGGTGCTTCCTCCCGCCAGCGCACGTCCCGGGGGCGTTGGCCCTCCGGCGCCTCCTCGGTTCGTAGGGAGGAGTCGGTGCCGAGTAGGTGCTTGAGGAAGTACTCGTTGCCCTTGGCGGAGCTGCCCAGCAGGTTGGCCCGCCACACGGTCAGGACCCGGGGCGCGTTCTTGGGCGCGTCGGGGTCCTCGCAGGCGAAGCGCATCCTCCCTTCCTTGAGTTCGCGCGGTACGTACTCGGTGATCGGGAGTCCGGCCTGGCGTGCGTCGTCGGCCAGGTCCAGGGGGTTGCGGTCGAAGGTCGGGTAGGAGGGCATCCATCCCATGCGCGCGGACTGGGCGATGACGTCGGCGGTGCTCATGCCCTCGAACAGGCCCTTGCCCAGCCCGGAGGAGACCTGGTCGGCGCTGAACCGGTCGTAGCGGTACTGGTCGCTGTGCAGGTACCAGAACGCGGTCTGCACCATGTGTCGGGGCGGACGCGACCAGTCCCCGGCCGAGGCCATCTGGTTGTAGCCGGTGAGGGGGCGGGTCTTCTCCTGGCCGACGTAGTGCGCCCAGCCGCCGCCGTTGACGCCCTGGCAACCGGTGAGCGTGGTCAGGGTGAGGAAGGCGCGGTAGATGGTGTCGGAGTGGAACCAGTGGTTGGTTCCGGCGCCCATGATGATCATGGAGCGGCCCTTGGACTCCTCGGCGTTAGCGGCGAACTCGCGGCCGATCCGCTCGGCGCGGGCGGCCGGGACGCCGGTGAAGGTCTCCTGCCAGGCCGGGGTGCCCGGCTCGTCGGGGTCGTCGTAGCCGGTCGGCCAGGTGCCGGGCAGGCCCTCGCGGCCCACGCCGTACTGGGCGAGCAGCAGGTCGTAGACGGTGGTGACCAGGTGGCCGCCCACTCGGCGCACGGGTACGCCGCGGCGTGAGGGCGGGGCGTCCTCGGTGTCGAAGCGGGCCAGGTGGACCTCGACCGCCTCGCCGTCCGAGCCTTCGTACAAGGTGAGTCGGGGCTTGGTGTCACCGAGTTCGAGGTTCCACTTGCCCTCGCCCTCCTCGCCGTAGCGGAATCCCAGCGAACCGTTGGGGACCACCGGTTCTCCGGTCGTCTCGTCCAGGACGACCGTCTTGAACGCGGTGTTCTCGCCTTCTCGGCCCAGGTCCTGGGCGGTGAGGAACTTGCCGGCGCGGTGGCCGTCGTCGG
>NZ_JBEYLC010000102.1:0-12847 GCF_040635885.1 Nocardiopsis sp. NPDC006832
CCCGCCCCCGGGGGGGGGGTTGGCCGGGCCTCGCCCCCCGCCCGCCGGGGGGGGGGGGGGCCGCGGGGGGGGGGGGGGCCGGGGGGGGGGGGGGGCCCCCCCCCCCCCCCCGCGGCCGGCTCTCTCAGCGCCCGTCCTCACCGATGGTCTCGCGGAGTCCGCGCAGGGAGGCGGCCAACAGGCGCGACACGTGCATCTGGGAACATCCCACCTCCTCGGCGATCTGCGACTGGGTCCACTCGTCGAAGAACCGACGACGAATGATGAGCCGCTCTCGCCAGGGGAGCGCGCGCAGCGCCGGGCGGACGGTCGCACGGTCCACGACCAGGTCCAGGGCGGCGTCCTCCGTCCCGAGGTAATGTTCGAGAGTGGTGGGAGCGCCTTCCTCACGGGGCTCGGGTGCGTTGAGCGAGACGGTGTTGTAGGCCTCCGACACCAGGCGGGCCTCCTCCACCTGCTTTTCGGTGATGCCCATCTCTTGAGCGAGCTCGGCGACGTTGGGCGCGCGGTTGAGGCGTTGCTCCAGCTCGGCGCGGACCTTGATCATCTCCGAGCGGCGTGTCTGGGGGTCGCGGGGGGTGTGCACCGCCCAGGTGTGGTCCCGGAAGTGCCGTTTGATCTCCCCGGCCACGGTGGGTGTGAGGTAGCGGATGAACTCCTTGCCACGCTCGGGGGAGTAGCCGCGGATCGCCTTGGCCAACCCGAGGTGGGCGGTCTGTCGTAGGTCCTCCACCCTCTCCCCGCGTCCCCGGTACCGGTTGGCGATGCGGTGCAGGACCGGAAGGTAGTGCTGCGTGATGCGTTCGCGTAGCCGCCTGCTCAGCGGGTCGTCTTGGTCCAGGCTCTTCAACAAGGCCAACAGATCCTCCGCGGAAGCGTCCTGGGAGGGCTCACGACGGGTGGTGACCGCGATGCTGCTTCTGGCCGCGGTGGTGTTCGCTACGGGAGCGGGCATGGTGCGTCTCCTGACCCTTCACGTGTCCGGTGTGCTCGTTTTCGAGTGGTTCGTACGACCCGGACGGGGCGGGGGATCGATGGTTTCCCCGAACGTCGTGAAAAGCGCATCTCCATGGTGCTGCCCGAGAAGTGAGTGTTGAAAAGCGAGCCTGTGGGCTCTTGAGCGAAAACTGTCCTATGTTGAGGTGAGATGCTCCACATATAACGGAAGGGCCTTTTTGAGCGCTGTTCTGTTAATTTCCGCGTGTGAGCCGGGCGTTGGTGAGCCCTTCCGTCAAGGGCGCGGACACGAAGGACGCCGCGGCGCCCTTGTGGACTAGGACGCCGCGGCGGAAACGCTCGTCGGTGTTGGACGAGGCCGTGCGCAGCCGTGGGCGGAGGAGATCCTCCACCCACGACCGCCACGTGTGTTCGTTCAGGTGTCCGACGGCCCCGAATCGGGACTGAGCGGATCGTGGCCCACGCGCATCATCCTCCTGCGCCAGGCGTCGTCCTGGGGCCGTGGATCGGACAGCTCCTCCTGTACGAACCGTGAGACCCGCTCCATCAGGTCGATGTCGTCGGAGGTCACGTCCCTCCTGCGCTTGTCGAGGAGTTGGACGACGCGTTCACCCTCGACGGAGACATCACCGTCGGCGGGAAGCGCCTCCTCCCCCGAGGCGTCCGTGAGCAGCCACCGTCGCAGTTCCTCGCCGGTCATGTTCACCGAGGCGTGGAATTCCTCCCAGAGCCGGTCGACCTCCGGATCACTCGTCGCCATCGTGACGACCCCCTTCCTCTCCCGAGTCGTGGACGTGGCTACCCGGAGCGCGGCCGACTCATTCGGGCGATCGGACATCGATGGGCTCGGGGAGGGCCGGCGGGCATATGACGTTTCGCCCGGCAGAGGGCCGGTTAGGGCCGATGACGAGGACGACGATCGTGAAGGGAGAGGACCATGGTGGACAGCATCACCGAGATCATGAACCCGAGCGTGCGCACCGTCACGCCTGACACCACTTTGCGCGAGGCCGCGGAGATCATGCGTGACGAGGACGTGGGCGACGTCGTGGTGACCTCCTCGGGACGACTGCACGGCATGCTCACCGACCGCGACGTCGTGGTGCGGTGCGTGGCCGAAGGGGGCGATCCCGCGACGGTCCGAGTCGGGGACGTGTGCAGCACCGAGATCGTGACCGTGCCCCGCCAGAGCAGCGTCAAGGACGCCGTCCACACGATGCGCACGGCGACCGTGCGCCGTCTGCCCGTCGTCGATGACGACGAGGTGGTAGGGGTCGTCACGATGGGCGACCTCGCCCAGGCGGTGGACGAGCGGTCCGCGCTGGCCGACGTGAGCCAAGCTCCGCCCAACCGCTGACGGACGTCGTCCGAAAGAGGGCAGGAGCGCCCCGCCCGGTCCGGGGGCCCGGACGGGGCGCTCCCCACGAACGGCCACGCGACCAGGGGGAGAACATGCGAGCAGTGTTGTGGAACGGAACCCGCGACGTCAGGACCGAGACCGTCCCCGACCCGGCGATCGAAAGACCCGACGATGCCGTCATCCGGGTGACCAGTTCCGGCTTGTGCGGATCCGACCTGCATCTTTACGAGGTTCTCGGCCCGTTCATGACGGCCGGAGACATCCTCGGACATGAACCCATGGGCGTGGTCGAGGAGGTCGGTGCGGACGTCACCTCCCTGGTCCCCGGCCGGCGCGTGGTGGTCCCTTTCCAGATCTCCTGTGGTCACTGCCCGATGTGCGGAAGCGGATTGCAGACCCAGTGCGACAACACCCGCGTCCAGGATCAGGGGATGGGCGCGAGCCTTTACGGTTACAGCTCGCTCTACGGCTCGGTCCCCGGGGCGCAGGCCGAGTACCTGCGGGTTCGGCGGGCGCAGGACAACGCCGTACCGGTGCCCGACGAGGGGCCCGACGACCGCTACCTGTACCTGTCGGACGTGCTGCCCACGGCCTGGCAGGCCGTCCGGTACGCGGACGTGCCCCAAGGGGGTTCCGTGGCCGTCCTGGGGCTGGGACCCATCGGTGAGATGGCCTGCCGTGTGGCCCGGCACCTGGGGGCCGAGCACGTGTTCGGTGTGGATCCGGTACCCGAACGGCGCGCGCGTGCCGCCGCTCGGGGCGTGGAGGCGTTCGACTCCTCCCAAGGCACCGACGACCTCGTCCAGGAGATCCGGGGGCGCACCGACGGGCGGGGACCGGACGCGGTGATCGACGCCGTGGGCATGGAGGCCGAGGGCCACGGTTCGGCCTGGCTCGCCCAGCGGGCGACCTCCTTCATGCCCAAGGGGGCCGCGGCCAAGCTCATGAAGAACGCCGGGGTGGACCGACTCGGCGCCTTCCTGACCGCGATCGACCTCGTGAGTCGGGGCGGCACCATCTCCCTGAGCGGTGTGTACGGCGGCATGGCCGACCCGCTGCCCATGCTCACGCTGTTCGACAAGCAGATCCGGTTGCGGATGGGGCAGGCCAACGTCCGTCACTGGGTGCCCGAGATCCTCCCGTTGCTGGACGAGGACGACGTCCTGGGGGTCGAGGACTTCGCCACCCATCACGTGTCCTTGGAGGGGGCCTCGGAGGCCTACCGGCGGTTCCAGGTCAAGGAGGACGGGATCTTCAAGGTGGTCTTTCGACCCTGAACCGGCCGATGCGCGAGGCACGGCGCACGACCAGAGGAGGAGCGAACATGGTGCAGAGCGTCGCCGACCATCTGTTGCGTCGGCTGTCACAGTGGGGCGTCACCGAGATCTTCGGCTACCCCGGGGACAGCGTCAACGGACTGGTCGCCCAAATGGCCGAGATCGAGGACGGGCCCCGGTTCGTGCAGAGTCGCCACGAGGAGATGTCGGCCTTCGAAGCGGTCGGCTACGCCAAGTTCTGCGGCCGCCTGGGCGTGTGCATGGCCACCGGGGGACCGGGGGCCATCCACCTGCTCAACGGTCTCTACGACGCCAAACTCGACCATGTGCCGGTGGTGTCCATCATCGGGCAGGCCAGCCGTAGCGCCATGGGCGGTGCCTACCAGCAGGAGATCGACCTGCACAGCCTGTTCAAGGATGTCTCCTCGGCCTTCCTGGAGACGGTCAACGTCCCCCAGCAGCTTCCCAACGTCTTGGACAGGGCCGTGCGCACTGCCCTGTCCGAGCGGGCACCGACCACGGTGATCATCCCCGCCGACGTGCAGGAACTCGACTACTCGCCGCCCGAGCACGCGTTCAAGCACGTGCCCTCCAGCGCGCCCGACCGTGTGGTGGGCGGGGGTACCGTGCTGCCGCCCGAGAGCGAGCTGGATCGTGCCGCCGAGGTGGTCGACGCCGGTGAACGCGTGGCGATCCTGGTCGGGCAGGGCGCCAGGGGAGCGGCCGACGAGGTGCTGGCCCTGGCCGAGGCGACCGGAGCCGGCATCGCCAAGGCGCTGCTGGGCAAGGACGTGCTTCCAGACGATCTGCCGCAGGTCACCGGGTCCATCGGGCTGTTGGGGACCCGCCCGTCCTGGGAGCTGATGCGCGACTGCGACACCCTGCTCATCGTGGGCTCCAACCTGCCCTACTCCCAGTTCCTACCGCCCTTCGGTCGAAGGGCGGTGGAGATCGACATCGATCCCCGGTTCATTGGAATGCGCTATCCCACCGAGGTCAACCTCGTGGGCGACGCCGCGAACACGCTGCGCGCGCTCAATGAACGCCTGGACCCGCCCGAGGAACGTGGTGAGGGGCGTCGACGGTGGCGCACCACCGTGGAGGACAACGTCCGCCGTTGGTGGTCGGTTCTGGACGCTCAGGCCGGGGTCCGCGCCGACCCCGTCAATCCGATGCTCATCGTCCGTGAACTGTCCTCCCGACTGCCCGAGGACGCAGTGGTCACCGCCGATTCGGGGTCGGCCACCAACTGGTACGCGCGGTTCCTGCGCATGGGCGAGGAGAACCGTGGTTCGCTCTCGGGCACCCTCGCCACCATGGGATGCGCGGTCCCGTACGCGATCGGCGCCAAGTTCGCGCACCCCACACGTCCGGCGATCGCGCTGGTGGGCGACGGGGCCATGCAGATGAACGGGCTCATGGAACTGCTGACCGCGCGCCGCTACCAGCACCTGTGGGACGACCCGCGCCTGGTGGTGTGCGTCCTGCACAACAACGACCTCAACCAGGTCACCTGGGAGCTGCGCGCGATGAGCGGGTCGCCCAAGACCCCTTACTCGCAGGACCTGCCGGACATGTCGTACGCGGTCTTCGCCGAGTCGGTCGGGTTGGTGGGCATCACCGTGGAGCGGCCCGAGGAGATGGGACCCGCCTGGGACCGGGCCCTGGAGGCCGAGGGGCCCGTGGTGCTCGACGTGCACTGTGACGGGGACGTCCCGCCCATCCCGCCCCAGGCCGAGCCCGAACAGGTCACCGACACCGTCAAGGCCCTGCTGAACGGGGACCCCGACCGGGCCGGTGTCGCCGCCCGCGGTCTGGCCACCAAGATCCAGGAGTTCCTGCCGCACCGCCGTTGACCGTCGACCGGACCGCGCCCCGCACCCTTCCCGGAAGGGTGCGGGGCGCGGTGGTCTAAGCGGTCCTCGCCGCTTCCCTCTCGCGTTCCTCCAGACGGCGTCGCTGTGGGACGACCGTGTACTTGGGGTCGGCGGCGGACTGCACTCCGGCCTCGAAGACCCCCAACCGGGTCAGCGCCGAACCCGCGAGCAGCGCGGCTCCGCTGACCGCCGACACCGCACGGCTGCGGCGCCCCAGCACGGCACCGACCGCCCCGGCCAGGGTGAGGGCCTTGGCGGCTCGGGTGAGCCTCCCGGACCGCCCCTGCCCGTAGGGTTCGCCCACCAGCCCCATGCGGCGTTCCATGTACGTGGACGTCGCGACCTCGACCAGGGCGCCGCCCACCGCGACCCGACGGGCCGGACCGCTCTGCGCCGTGGGCGCGACGATCAACCCCATGCCCCCGGCCGCGGAGGCGGCCGAGGAGGCGAACACGAAGGGCATCTCCCGGTACCCGTCGTGCCAGGCGGGTACGGCCGTGTCGCAGATCAGCGGTGCCGTGTAGGTGGCCACGAGCGGACCCGTCAGAGCGGCGCCGGTCGTGGCGGCGCGGCCGATCCGGGGAAACCATCCGGTGGCGGCCGTCACCGCGGCCACCCCGGCCAACGGCCCGTACCCCATGAGGATCCACGAACCCATGCTCATCGGCGAGGTCGGCTTGAACACCCGCAGCATGTTGAGGAAGCGTTCGGGCCGCCCCAGGTCGTGGATGAGCGCCGCCGTCGAACCGGAGATGGCGGCCAGGGCGGTGTACTTCAACGGCCGGGCCAGGTCGGGGCGCCCGGTGTACTCGGCGCCCGCCGCGAGCACGGACGAGGCCCCGGCCAGCCCGCCCAAGAAGAGGTAGCCGCCGATGTCGCGGGCCTCCCACACGATCTGGTTGAGCACCGGCCTGCCGTGGTAGGAGCGGAAGTCGGCGTCGGGGACCCGGGTGGCCTCGCCCCGGCCGCGCCCGCCACGCCGACGGTGATCCCCGTGCCGTTCACGTTGCTCGGCCGATACCACGTCGGTCGCGCCGGTGATCGCCTCACGGCCCGCCGTGCTCGCGCCCTCTCCGGTCTTGTCGGGGGTGGTCATGATCGCCTCCCCGCGAACGCGGCGGTCGCCCCCGCCAGCAGCACCAGCGCCGCCGCGCCGGCGTGACGCCACATCGAGGGCAGGTCCCGGGTGGTCACCACCGGGTCCGGTGGCAGGCCGTACACCTCGGGTTCGTCCAACAGCAGGAAGAACGCCCCGGTGCCGTCGACCCCGTTGTCGGGGTCCTCCCCGTACAACCGGGCCGAGGACACCCCCGCCTCGTGCAGGTCCTCGACCCGATTGCGTGCGCGCTCGCGCAACTCGTCCACGTCGCCGAACTGGATGGAGTCGGTAGGGCAGGCCTTGGCGCAGGCCGGCTCCATCCCCTCACCGAGCCGGTCGTAGCACAGGGTGCACTTCCAGGCCCGACCGTCGACCTCGCGACGGTCGATCACCCCGTAGGGACAGGCGGGCACGCAATAGCCGCATCCGTTGCAGATGTCCTCCTGCACGACCACGGTGTCGAACTCGGTCCGAAAGAGCGCACCGGTGGGGCATACGTCCAGGCAGGCGGCGCTCGTGCAGTGCTTGCACACGTCCGAGGACATCAGCCAGCGGAAGTCGCCCTCGTTCGCCTCGTCGTGCTCCCCGGTGCGCTGACCGGGCAGGTCGAAGGAGGGCATGCCCAGGTTCACCGGACCGGGGCCCTCGTCCGAGGGGCGGCCCACCCCCGAGTCCTGGTGCCCGAGGGGCTCGCGCTGTTCGATGAAGGCCACGTGCCGCCAGGTGTCGGCGCTCAGCCGCCCGGTGTTGTCGAAGGACGAGGCCAGGAAGTTCAGCCCGTCCTCGGGCACCATGTTCCATTCCTTGCACGCCACCTCGCACGCCTTGCAGCCGATGCACACGCTGGTGTCGGTGAAGAAGCCCTTGCGCGACGGGCTTTCGTCCTGCGCCATCAGTCCTCCGTTCCGGTCCGTTCGGTGATGCGGGCCCTGCTTCGATACTCCTCGACCAGGGCCACCCGGTCCGGGCCTCGGGGACGCCGACCGGGTCGGATGTCGGCGGTCAGCGCCTTGACCTCCTGGATGTGCACGTTGGGGTCCAACGAGATGGACATCAGTTCGTTGGCGGCGTCGCCGGTCGAGTACCCGTTGGGGCCCCAGTGGTAGGGCAGACCGATCTGGTGCACGGTCCGGCCCTGCACCCGCAACGGCTTCATGCGGTCGGTGACCAGCACCCTGGCCTCGATGGCGTTGCGGGCGGTGACGATCGTGGCCCACCCACCGTGTTCCAGCCCCTCCTCGGCCGCCAGTTCCGGGCCGACCTCGCAGAAGAACTCCGGTTGCAGCTCCGACAGGTAGGGCGTCCACCGGCTCATCCCGCCGGCGGTGAAGTGCTCGGTGAGCCGGTAGGTCGTCACCACGTACGGGAACACCGACGCCTCCGGAGTGCCGGGCGCCGGGTGGTAGCGGTTGTACTCATGCGGGTAGAGGATGCGGGTGGGGTTGCGCTGGTGCCCGTACAGCGGGTTGGTGAACGGGGTGTCCTGGGGTTCGTAGTGCGTGGGCATCGGGCCGTCGTTGAGCCCGGCCGGGGCGTACAGCCATCCCTTGCCGTCGGCCTGCATGATGAACGGGTCGACGCCGCTGAGCGCAGCCACGCCTCGGGCGTCGTCGGACGGCCGGTATCCGGGTGCCTTGTCGGGTTCGAAGTCGGCGACGTCGTAGCCGCTCCAGCGTTCGGACTCCTCGTCCCACCACACCAGGGCCTTGCGTTCGCTCCACGGGCGCCCCTCGGGGTCGGCGGAGGCACGGTTGTACAGCACGCGCCGGTTGTCCGGCCAGGACCACGCCCACTCGGCGGCGATCCAATCCTGTTCCCGGCCCGGCCTCTTGCGGGCGGCCTGGTTGACCCCGTCCTTGAAGACCCCGCAGTAGATCCAGCAACCACAGCTGGTCGAACCGTCCGAGCGCAATTGCGTGTACCTGCTCAGGGGCCGGCCCTGGGCGTCGTGGCCGTTGATCTCGCCCAGCACCGCCTCGGCGCTGGGCTCGTCCCCCTCCTCCAGCGGGTAGTCCCAGGTGAGATCGAGGATCGGTCGGTCCTTGGGGTCCCCCGACCCTTGGAGTCGTTCCCGGATGAGCCGGCCCAGGTGGTACATGAACCACAGGTCGCTGCGCCGATCACCGTCGGGGAGCACCGCACGATCGTGCCACTGCAGGGTCCGGTTGGTGTTGGTGAAGGTGCCGGACTTCTCCGTGTGCGCGGCCGCAGGGAAGAAGAACACCTCCGTTCCGATGTCCTCGGTGCGCATCTCCCCGGACTCGATCTCGGGGCCGTCCTTCCACCAGGTGGCGCTCTCGATCAGGGAGAAGTCACGCACCACCAGCCAGTCCAGTTCGGCCATCCCGAACCGTTGGGCCCGGCTGTTGGCCGAACCCACGGTCGGGTTCTCACCCATGAGGAAGTAGCCCTTGCAGACGCCCTCGATCTGGGCCATGACCGTGTCGTAGGTACTGTGCGACCCGCTGAGGCGGGGCAGGTGGCCGAAGAGGAAGTCGTTCTCGACGGTGGCGTGATCACCCCACCAGGCCTTGAGCAGGCTGACCGTGTAGGCGTCCATGTTCGACCAGAAGCCCTTGAGCGGCTCTCCGGCGGCCTTGACGTACCCCTCCAGGTCCTGCTCCTCGTGCACGTGCGGCATGGGCAGGTAACCGGGCAACAGGTCGAACAGGGTCGGCACGTCGCTGGACCCCTGGATGCTGGCGTGACCGCGCAACGCCTGGATCCCGCCGCCGGGTCGACCGATGTTGCCGAGCAGCAGTTGGAGGATGGACGCGGTACGGATGTACTGGGATCCCACCGTGTGCTGGGTCCAGCCCACGGCGTAGCAGAACGCGCTGGTGCGGTCGGGGCCGGAGTTGCTCGTGAGGTGGTCGCACACCCGCTCGAACACGTCTCGCGGAATACCGCACACATCCTCGACCATCTGGGGTGTGTACCGCGAGTAGTGGCGTTTGAGGATCTGGAACACGGTGCGCGGGTCCGTGAGCGTGCGGTCCACCTTGGGCGGATTCCGGATCACGGCCCCACCCGAACCGTGCTGCTCCGGACGTGCCGAGTGCCGGGTGCTCGGATGTGGGTCCCCTTGGCTTCGGTACAGCTGGCCACGGTCGCCCGAGGCCGCGGCCACCTCCGTGCCTTCGTAGCTCCAGGAGGTGACGTCATAGGTTCGGTCCTGCCCCGAGAAACCGGAGAACAGCCCGTCCAGGTCCTCGGTGTCCCGGAAGTCCTCGCCGACGATGGTCGCCGCGTTGGTGTACTCCAGCACGTAGTCGTGGAAGTACTTCTCCTCGGTGAGCACGTGGTTGATGATCGCGCCCAAGAACGCGATGTCGGTGCCGGCGCGGATGGGCACGTGCAGGTCGGCCAGCGCACTGGTGCGGCTGAACCGGGGGTCGACGTGGATGACGACCGCTCCGCGCGCCTTGGCCTCCATCACCCACTGGAAACCCACCGGGTGGGCCTCGGCGAAGTTGGAGCCCTCGATCACGATGCAGTCGGAGTTCTGCAGGTCCTGGAGGAACATGGTGGCCCCGCCCCGGCCGAAGGAGGTCCCCAGGCCCGCGACCGTGGAACTGTGGCACACGCGGGCCTGGTTCTCCACCTGGATCACGCCCAGGGCGGTGAGGAGTTTCTTGATGAGGTAGTTCTCCTCGTTGTCCAGCGTCGCCCCGCCCAGGCTGGCGATGCCCAGGGTGCGGGCCACGCGCCGCCCCTGGTATTCCTCCTCCCAGGTCTCCTCACGGGTGCGCACCACCCGGTCCGCCACCATCCGCATGGCGGTGTCCAGGTCCAGTTCCTCCCAGTCGGCGCCGTGCGGAGGGCGGTACAGGACCTTGTCCCGCCGGGAGGGACCGGTCGTCAATTGCAGACTCGCCGACCCCTTGGGGCACAGCCGGCCCCGGCTGATGGGGGAGTCGGGGTCCCCCTCGATCTGGACGACCCTCTCGTCGCGGACGTAGACGTTCTGTCCACAGCCCACCGCGCAGTAGGGGCAGACCGACTTGACCACCCGATCGGCCTGCGCGGTACGCGGACGCAGCCGTTCGCTGCGCTCGGACCTGGCGGCCGATCCCAGTCCCATTCGGTCCTCACCGGTGACCTGCCGCAACACCGGCCACGAACCGAGCCATGTCCACACGCTCATGGAAAACCTCCCGGACCCACGGGCCCTCGACGCGCTTGCCGTGCCCCTGGCTCGACACCGGAGCACGGTCCTCCACCGTGGGACACGAACAAGGGGACGTGCACGGGACAACGCCGAGACTTGACCGAACCACGACCATGTCGGCACCCGGGCACGTCCGTCGTGGGCGCCCGTGTGCGTCCGCTCGCGTCAGGCGAGTTCGGGCTTGCCGAACATCGTGGCGTAACCGGAAGGCAGGTGACTCAGGAGCCGGTTCAGCTCGCCGCCGGAGACCGCCTCGGCCACGGTCGTCAGGACGGCCCCCGAGTCCTGCTCCGCGGTCAGGGCGCGCCCACCGACCAGCTCGGCCACCCGCCGGTGGAACTCCTCGACACCGAAGGCCTCGGCCTCGGGTTGTGCGGCCTCCCGGAAACCCTCGCGCAGCGGTTCGGGCAGTTGTGCGGCCAACTTCTCCGCGGTGTCGCCGGGAAGACGGGTGGCCAGGACGGACAGGACCGCCGTCGTCACCTCCCCGGCCTCCCGCTGATTCTCGTACTCCCCGAGTTCACGCACCCGGGCCAGGAACTCGTCGTCTCGCATGGCACACCTCGCTTCGGGTCGAACCTCGAACGTTCCTTCCGTCGTATCGGCCGCCCTGCCCGGTCGCCGCGTCCGTCAATCGCGGGACACGGGTCCGATGTGGCGGGAGGCGGTCGATGTCGCGATATGACGTGACCATTCGAGTGGTGATGTGCTCAAAGAAATTCGGGGTTAATGTCCCTTCGGATGTTAATTCTCCTCATTGCCGGCCATGAATTCTTCTGTGAGTTCCTCGTGTCCCCCTGGGAAAGTGGTGTCATGCCTGTTAGGTTGGCGGATCGAGTGCGGAACCACTCGTTGACTCCCCGCCGAGAGCGTGCCTTCCATCGATCCGGTATTCGAGGTCGAATCGACTTCTCGGCCGTTCCGCCCATGGTGGTCCGGGTGCGGGCCGAAGGGTTTTGAATCTTCGCAGATCCCTTTCCCCGCCTTTCCAGACGCCGCGGAGCGGGCTTCGCTCACACGCAACCCCAGAAGGAACCTCATGACGGTGGAGACGAAAACCCGGACCTCCGAACCCGAAGGGGTGAGGAACAAGGGCTCGCTCGTGGTGGGATGGTTGACCTCGACCGACCACAAGGTGATCGGGTACATGTACCTGATCACCTCCTTCGCCTTCTTCCTCTTCGGCGGGGTGCTGGCGGTCCTGATGCGTCTGGAGCTGTTCTCTCCGGGCCTGCAGGTCCTGACGAACGAACAGTTCAACCAGATGTTCACCATGCACGGCACGGTCATGCTGTTGTTGTTCGCGACCCCGTTGTTCATCGGGTTCTCGAACGTGATCATGCCGCTGCAGATCGGCGCCCCCGACGTGGCCTTCCCCCGGATGAACCTGTTCAGTTACTACCTGTTCCTGTTCGGCGGCCTCACCACCATCGCCGGGTTCCTGACCCCGGGTGGCGCGGCCAGCTTCGGTTGGTTCGCCTACGCGCCGCTCTCGGACGCGGTGCGCTCACCGGGTCTGGGCGGCGACCTGTGGGTCATGGGTCTGCTCGTCTCCGGTCTGGGCACCATCCTCGGCTCGGTCAACTTCATCACCACCGGCGTGTGCATGCGCGCACCCGGTATGACGATGTTCCGCATGCCGATCTTCACCTGGAACACCATGCTCACCGGTGTCCTGGTGCTCATCGCCTTCCCGGTCCTGACCGGAGCCCTGATCGCGCTGGGCGCCGACCGCATGGTCGGCACCCACGTGTTCGACCCGGCGCACGGCGGCGCCATCCTGTGGCAGCACCTGTTCTGGTTCTTCGGTCACCCCGAGGTGTACATCATCGCGTTGCCGTTCTTCGGCATCGTGACCGAGATCCTGCCGGTGTTCAGCCGCAAGCCGATCTTCGGTTACAAGAGCCTGGTGGCGGCCACCATCGCCATCACCGGGCTTTCGGTCACGGTGTGGGCGCACCACATGTTCGCGACCGGCGCGGTGTTGTTGCCGTTCTTCTCCTTCATGTCCTTCCTCATCGCGGTACCGACCGGTGTGAAGTTCTTCAACTGGATCGGCACGATGTGGCGGGGGCAGCTCTCCTTCGAGACGCCGATGCTGTTCAC
>NZ_JBEYLC010000103.1:0-11845 GCF_040635885.1 Nocardiopsis sp. NPDC006832
CCTCGTCGATGCCGCTCCCGCGGCGCACCCCTCGGACGTCGGACACTCACTGGCGACCCGGCGCACGGGACTGCCCCATCGGGTGGCGGTCGTGGGCCGGGACCGTGACGAGCTGGCACGGGCACTGGCCGCCTACGTGGACGGCAGACCCGACCAGAACGTCCACCAGGGACGTGTGCGGGAGGGTGGAACGGCCTTCCTCTTCACCGGGCAGGGAGCTCAACGGCCGGGTATGGGGGAGGAACTGCACGCCGCCTTCCCCGTGTTCGCGGACGCCTTCGACCGAACCGTCGCGCTCCTGGATAGCCACCTCGACCGTCCCCTGAAGGACGTGGTCTGGGCCGTCCCTCGCACCGAGGCCGCGGGCCTGCTGCACGAAACCCTGTACACGCAGTGCGGCACCTTCGCCCTTGAAGTCGCCCTCTACCGCCTCTACGAAAGCTGGGGGGTGCGTCCGGGGCACCTGCTGGGTCACTCGATCGGTGAGATCGCGGCCGCGCACGTCGCCGGTGTTTTCGACCTCGCCGACGCCTGTGCGTTGGTCGCCGCCCGCGGCTCCCTCATGCAGGCCCTACCTCGTACCGGCGCGATGGTGTCCTTCCGGGCGTCGGAGGCCGAGGTGGCCCCGTACGTGGCGGAGTGGACGGGGGTCGTGGACATCGCCGCGGTGAACGGTCCGCGCGCGACCGTCGTCGCCGGAGGGGCGGCCGCGGTCGAGGAGATCACGGCGTCGATGAACGCCGACGGTGTCAAGAGCCGCCGGCTGAACGTCAGCCACGCGTTCCACTCACCACTCATCGACCCCATGCTCGCGGACTTCCGCCGGGCCGTGGAGGGCTTGACCCTGCACGAACCCCTGATCCCGGTCGTCTCCAACGTGACCGGTGGCCTCGCCGGTCCGGGGCTGCTGAGCGACCCCGAGTACTGGGTCGGGCACGCCAGGAAGCCGGTCCGTTTCCTGGACGGCGTGCGGGCCCTGGAACAGGCGGGGGTGGTCCGGTGCCTGGAGTTGGGCCCGGACGGCGTGCTCACCGTCGGCGCGAAGGAGTCGTACACCTCCGACGCGGTCTTCCTGCCCGGTCTCCGCCGCGACCGTGAGGAGACCGTCACCGCGGTCGCCGCCCTCGCCGGGCTGCACGTCGACGGCGATCAGGTCGACTGGGACGGCTTCTTCGATGGTGGACATCGGGTGTCGCTACCCCACTACGCCTTCCAGCGCCGACGGTATCCGTTGCCCGAGCCGGTCGCGGGACCGGAGCGGGAGTCTCGCGCCCCCTCCGAGATCCCGGCACCCGAGCCCGTCGAAGCCGACACCGACACCGACACCGGTGCCGACACCCGAGCGCCCGCGATCGACCCACTACCGCTCGTCCTGACGCACGTGGCGGCGTTGTTGGGTTACGAACACCCTGGTGACATCGACCCCCGGACGTCCTTCCAGGACCTGGGGATGAGCTCGCTCACCGCCGTGGAGTTCCGTGACGGGCTCGCCGGTGAGGTCGGGGCGCGACTCCCCGCTTCCCTGGTCTACGACCACCCCACCCCGGAGGCGGTGGCCGCGTACCTGGGGACGGACCGTCGAGACGCGGAGCAGGGCGTCGGTCCGGCGGACCCGTCCGAACCCATCGCGATCGTCTCCATGGCCTGTCGGTTCCCCGGCGGGGCCGACACCCCCGAACGACTCTGGGAGATCGTCCGAGAGGGACGCGACGTGGTCGGGGACTTCCCCACCGACCGCGGATGGGATCTGTCCGCACTCTTCGCGTCGCAGGGAAGGGACGCCGGCACCAGTGCCACCCGCCAGGGCGGGTTCCTGCACGAGGCCACCGACTTCGATCCCGAGTTCTTCGGTATATCCGCCCGAGAGGCGGCGTCGATGGAGCCCCAGCAGCGGTTGTTGCTGGAAACCTCGTGGGAGGCCCTCGAAAGAGCCGGTATCGTCCCGGACTCCCTCCGCGGTGGCGACACCGGTGTCTTCGTCGGAGCCATGCCGCAGAAGTACGGTCCCGAGGAGACGGCGACCACGGAGGACGTCGCCGGGTACCTGCTCACCGGAACCACCACCAGCGTGGCCTCGGGCCGGATCGCCTACACGTTGGGTCTGCAAGGTCCCACGCTGTCGGTCGACACGGCGTGCTCCTCCTCCCTCGTGGCCATCCACCTCGCCGTGCGCGCGCTGCGCGCGGGCGAGTGTGATCGGGCGCTCGCCGGTGGGGCCACCGTCATGTCCGACCCGGGGATCTTCAGCGAGTTCACGCGTCAAGGAGGTCTCTCTCCCAGCGGCAGGTGCCGTCCCTTCTCCTCGGACGCCGACGGCACCGGGTGGGGCGAGGGAGCCGGCATGCTCCTCCTGGAACGTCTGTCCGACGCTCGAAGGCACGGGCACAAGGTGCTGGCCGTCATCCGAGGGACGGCGATCAACCAGGACGGCGCCAGTAACGGACTCACCGCGCCCAACGGCCGAGCACAGAGCCAGGTGATCCGGCGTGCCCTCGCCGACGCGGACCTGACCCCCGCGGACGTCCAGGCGGTGGAGGCACACGGCACCGGAACGGTGCTCGGAGACCCCGTGGAGGCGAACGCCCTCACCGACGCCTACGGAGACGGGTCCGAGGACTCTCCGCTGTGGTTGGGGTCGTTGAAGTCCAACATCGGCCACACACAGGCGGCGGCCGGTGTCGGCGGCGTGATCAAGATGGTCATGGCCATGCGTGGGGGAGTGCTGCCGAGGACACTGCACCTGGAAGAGCCCACACCGCATGTGGAATGGAGCCGGTCACGGCTGCGCCTGCTCGAGGAGGCCCGGCCCTGGGCCGGCACGGACGGACCGCGCAGGGCCGCGGTCTCCTCGTTCGGTATCAGCGGTACCAACGCACACGCCGTGCTGGAGGAGGCTCCGGAGTGGGCCGACGTCTCGGACGGGTCCACGGCCTCCGGACCGGAGACGGTGCCCGTCGCCCTGGCGGCCAGGAACGAGGGGGCGTTGCGTGCGATGGCCGGGAGGCTCCGCGCGCGGATCGCGGAGGAGCCCTCCGACGTCGTCGACCTCGGCGCCACTCTGGCGACGTCCCGTACCGCCTTCTCACACCGGGCCGTGGTGTTCGCGTCCGAAGGTCGAAGCCTCGACGAAGGGCTCGCCGCGCTGGAGGGCGGTGGCGAGCACGTGGACCTGGTCCGGGGCACGGCCCCCGGACGGGCGAGGCGTCCCGTCTTCGTCTTTCCCGGTCAGGGTTCGCAGTGGAAGGGCATGGCACGGGGGCTCTGGGAGACCCATCCGGCCTTCGCCGAGGAACTCCGCGCCTGTTCCGACGCCCTGGGGGAGTTCCTGGACTGGGACGTGGTGGACGTGCTGCTCGGACGACCGGGTGCGCCCTCCCTGACCCGGGTGGACGTGGTCCAGCCCGCGCTGTTCAGCATGATGGTCTCGCTGGCCGCCATCTGGCGTGAGTACGGGGTCGAACCCGCCGCGGTCGTCGGACACTCCCAGGGCGAGGTGGCCGCCGCCTACGTCGCGGGTGCGCTGTCGCTGTCGGACGCCGCCAGGATCGCGGCCCTGCGCAGCCGGGCCTGGTCCCGGCTCGACGGGGCCGGGGCGATGCTGTCCGTCCATCTCCCCGCGGACGAGGTGGGGGAGAGGATCCTGCCATGGGGCGACGCCCTGGCCGTGGCCGCCGTGAACGGACCGGCGTCGACCGGGGTCTCCGGCGACCCCGGGTCGATCGAGGAGTTGTCGGCCGCCCTCACCGCCGAGGGCCACTCGGCGCGCAGGATCCCAGAGGTCAACGTCGCGGGGCACTCTCCGCAGGTCGAGGTACTGCGCGAACAGATGCTCGCGGACCTGGAACCGGTACGACCCCGGGCCTCCCGCGTCCCCTTCTACTCGACCGTCACCGGCGGTGCGCTCCCGACCGAAGAGCTCGACACCGTCTACTGGTACCGCAACCTCCGGGAACCGGTGCGCTTCCACGACGCGATCACGACGCTCCTCGACGCGGGCCACGAGGCCTTCCTGGAATCCGCTCCGCACCCGGTGCTCGCTTCCGCCCTGAGGGAGACCTTCGAGGAGCACGGTCGCCCGGCCGTCCCGCTGGCCACACTCGCCCGTAACAAGGGCGGCGGCGACCGCTTCCTGCGGGCCGTGGGAGAAGCGCACGCGAACGGGGTCGTCGTCGACTGGGAGCGCGTCCTGGGGAACAGGCCCCCGGTGGACCTTCCCACGTACCCCTTCCAACGCAGGAGGCTCTGGCTCGGCAGGGCCCGAGGGAACGCGGATGTGGCCGCGGTCGGACTGGACCGGCGGAATCACCCCGTGATCAGCGCGTCCACGGAGCTTCCGGACGCCGGCGGACACATGTTCCTCGGCCGACTCGGCCCACAGGACTCGCCCTGGCTCACCGACCACCGGATCGGGGAGACCGCGGTCGCGCCCCCCGAGTTCTTCCTGGAACTGGCCATGTACGCGGCCGGCGAGGTGAACCGTGACGTCATCGACGAGCTGTCCCTGGAAAATCCGCTGGTGGTACCCGAGAACGGCGGTACGGCGGTCCGGGTCGTCGTCGAACCCCCGGATGAGGAGGGGCGCAGGGTCCTGCGCGCCTTCTCCAGGCCCGAATCGCACGGACGCGACTGGACGCTGAACGCTCGGGGCGTACTCGGTGCGGGTGAGCCCACGGCCCCGCAACACGTCATACGCCCCAACGGGTCCCCGGTCGACCCCGAGAACCTGTACACGACGCTCGCCCGCCGTGGACTCGGCTTGGGCCCCGCGATGCGCACGTTGACGCATGTACGTCGGGACGGTCACGACGTCTACGCCGAGTGCTCCCTGGACCGTGCCGGTGAGTCGGTGGACGCGTCCGGGGGGTACACCCTCCACCCGGCGTTGCTCACGGCCGGGTCGCGGGCCGCGCACTCCGACGGCTCCGGAACGGTCGCCACGGTATGGCGGGGCGTGGAGGTCCACGCCGTCGCCGCGCGACGTCTGACCCTGCGCCTGACCGAGACCGGCCCGAACCGGTTCCGTGTCCTCGCCGTCGATTCCCAGGGCGACCCGGTTCTCACCGTGGAGGAGGTCCGGCTCGAAGAACCCTCGCCCGAGTGGAGTCGACCGCTCGCCGAGAGGGCCCCCGAACAGCTCTACCGGGTCGCCTGGACGCCCCGTTCCGGCACCGCCGCCGCTCCGGGCACGGAGGAACCCGAACTCCTGCGCCCGGCCCCGGTCGAGGGCTCTTCCGACATGGCCTCAGCGACACGTACGGTCCTGACGGAGGTCTTGGGGACCCTCCGGGAAGGGCTGGCGCAGGACCGTCTGATCGCGGTCGTCACCCGAGGGGCCGTTCCGACCTGCGAGGGCGACCCGGTCGACCCCGTCGGCTCGGCGGTCAGGGGACTCGTCCGCTCGGCACAGGCCGAGCACCCCGGCCGTCTGCTGCTCGTGGACATCGACGACTCTCCCGAGTCGGAGGCCGCACTCCACGCGGCCCTGGGTTCGGGCGAGCCCGAGTTCGCCCTCCGTCGGGGGTCCGTGCTGGTGCCGCGGCTGGAACCGGTGGCCGCGGCCACCGAGCCGGTGCCGCGGACCGAGGGCACCGTACTGGTCACGGGTGCTTCGGGCACCCTGGGCCGACTGGTCTGCCGACACCTGGTGCACACCCACGGGGTACGGAGCCTGCTGCTGTTGAGCCGGCGCGGGGCCGACGCCCCGGGCGCCGCCGACCTGACCGAGGAGTTGACGCGGGCCGGCGCCCAGGTGCGTTGGGAGGCCTGTGACGCGGCGGACCGGGATCGGCTGTCCGAGGCGTTGGCCTCGGTCCCCGAGGACGCGCCGCTCACGGGGGTCGTCCACGCCGCGGGGATCCTCGACGACGCGGTCTTCACCTCCTTGACCTCGGAGCGGTTGGAGCGTGTCCTGCGGCCGAAGACGGACGCGGCGGTCAACCTGCACGAGTTGACCGCGGACCATCCGATCTCCCTGTTCGTGCTCTACTCCTCCGTCATGGCCGTCCTGGGTGGTCCGGGCCAGGCCAACTACGCCGCGGCGAACGCCTTCCTCGACGGCCTGGCCGCCCACCGCAGGTCCCTGGGCCTACCGGCGACCTCGTTGGGTTGGGGGTACTGGGACCAGCGCAGCGGGATGAGCGGCCACCTCTCCGAAGCGGACCTCGCGCGGATGGCCCGCTCCGGGATGCTGCCGCTGGCCACGGAGGAGGCCCTCGCCCTCTTCGACTCCGCCGTGGGGACCGGTGCGGCCCACACCCTCCCGGTACGCCTCGATTCGAGCGCACTGGGAGTACTCGCGGGGGAGGGGACCCTTCCTTCGCTCTTCCGCTCCCTGGTCGGGCGTCGTGCCGCCGCCTCCGTCGGAGCCGGCGCGGATCCGGATCCGCTGACCGAACGCCTGTCGCGAATGCCGGCGGACGAGCGTGAGGGTGCGCTCCTCGACCTGGTCCGCGAACACGCCGCCGTCGTGGTCGCCGCACCGGAACCGGGGGCGATCGACGCCGACGGAGCCTTCAAGGAGATCGGCTTCGACTCCCTGATGTCGGTCGAACTGCGCAACCGTCTGAACAATGCGACAGGGCTGCGCACGCCGACCACGCTCCTCTTCGATCGGCCCACCCCGAGGGAGGTGGCCCGGGACCTGGCGACCCGTCTGTTCGGGGATCGGGTCGGGAGCACCCGGACCGAAGCACGCTCCGTGCTCCCCGCCGACCAGGACGATCCCATCGCCGTGGTGGCCGTCGGCTGCCGCCTCCCCGGCGGGGTACGCGGACCGGAGGACCTCTGGAACGTACTCCGGGACGGAGAGGACACGATCTCGGACTTCCCGGCCGACCGCGGTTGGCCGACGGACCTCTACGACCCGGACCCCGACAGCAGGGGCAAGTCCCGAGTGCGATCGGGCGGGTTCGTCTATGACGCACCGGACTTCGACGCCGAGTTCTTCGGTATCTCCCCGCGGGAGGCGCTGGCCATGGACCCCCAACAGCGCATGCTGCTGGAGGTCTCCTGGGAAGCGGTGGAACGCGCGGGCATCCCCCGGAGCGCCTTGAAGGAGGAACCGGTCGGGGTCTTTGTGGGGACCAACATGCAGGACTACGCCGCGGACGGCAGGCAGGTCCCGGAAGAGGTCGAGGGCTACCTGTTGACCGGGCGGTCACAGAGCGTGGTCTCCGGCCGGGTCGCCTACTCGCTCGGGGCGGAGGGCCCGGCGGTCACCATCGACACGGCGTGCTCCTCCTCCCTGGTGGCGATGCACATGGCGGCCCAGTCGCTCCGTAGGGGCGAGTGCTCGCTCGCTCTGGCCGGAGGCGTCACCGTGATGTCCCGCCCGCTCCTGTTCGTCGAGTTCAGCAGGCAGCGCGGACTGGCTCCGGACGGCAGGTGCAAGACCTTCTCGTCGGCCGCGGACGGCACCGGCTGGTCCGAAGGGGCCGCCCTGGTCGTGCTGGAACGGTTGTCCGACGCCCGCCGTAAGGGGCACCAGGTGCTGGGGCTGCTCAGATCCAGCGCGGTCAACCAGGACGGCGCGAGCAACGGTCTGACCGCGCCCAACGGGCCCGCGCAGCAACGCGTGATCCGGCGGGCCCTGGACGAGGCCGGACTGGAGTCGGCCGACGTCGATTTCGTCGAGTCGCACGGTACGGGCACCGTGCTCGGTGACCCCATCGAGGCACAGGCGATCCTGGAGACCTACGGGCAGGACCGCCCTCCGGAGAGGCCGGTCCTGGTCGGCGCCATGAAGAGCAACTTCGGCCACACCCAGGCCGCCGCCGGGGCGGCGGGGGTCATCAAGGCGCTCATGGCGATGCGTCACGAGGAACTGCCCCCGAACCTGCACTGTGAGAACCCCTCCGAGCACGTGGACTGGGACACCGGGGCCGTGCGTCTGCTGGACTCCTCCACGCCCTGGAATCGCCGTGAGGACGGCGGACCCCGGCGCGCGGGTGTCTCGGCCTTCGGTATCAGCGGCACCAACGCCCACGTGATCATCGAGGAGCCGCCGACCCCGATCCCGACCGAGGTCGAGGGACCCGAAGCCTCCGAAGGCCATGGGGAACAGGGGCCGCCGTTCGCGTGGCCGCTCTCGGCGCGCTCCGCCGCGGCCCTGCGCGCCCAGGCCGCATCGCTGCACGCCCACGTGGTGGCTCGTCCCGGCCTGGACGCGGCGGACGTGGGCCACACCCTGGCGGTCGGCCGGAGCGGTTTCGAACACCGGGCGGTCGCCGTCGGTGACGATCGCGACGCCCTTCTGGCCGCATTGCGTGAGATCGCGGAGGGGGGCGAACCGTCGTCGGGCAAGGGGGACGCGGGCGGAACGGCCTTCCTCTTCACGGGACAGGGAGCCCAGCGCGCGGGTATGGGCAGGAGACTGCACGCGAGGTTCCCCGCGTTCGCCGAGGCGTTCGACGCCGTCTGTGCCGAGTGCGACCCCCTTCTCGGCCGTTCACTTCGCGAGATCGTGTTCGCCGAGGCGGAGCACGCGGACCCGGAGACGTTGAACCGCACCGAGTTCGCCCAACCGGCCCTCTTCGCGTTCGAAGTGGCCCTCTACCGGCTGCTGACCGGCCTGGGCCTGAAACCCAAGGCGCTGATCGGGCACTCGATCGGAGAGTTGGCGGCGGCCCACGTCGCGGGTGTCTGGTCGCTCCGTGACGCGTGCGCGCTGGTGGTCGCCCGGGGCCGGCTCATGCAGCGGTTGCCCGAGGGCGGTGCGATGGTCGCGGTGAGCGCGCCCCGAGAACAGGTGCTCGCCGCGATCGAGGAACACGGAGGGGCGGTGTCCCTGGCCGCGGTCAACGGTCCCCGATCCTGCGTGATCTCGGGTGCCGTGGACGCGGTGGACGAGGTCGTGGCGGCGCTTCCGGGCAGGTCGAAGCGGTTGACGGTCAGTCACGCCTTCCATTCACCCCTGATCGAACCCGTCCTGGACGAGTTCAGGGCGGTCGCCGAGCGGATCGACTACCGAGAACCGACGGTTCCCGTGGTCTCGAACGTCACCGGGGCCTGGGCGCACGGTGAGCTGACCGACCCCGAGTACTGGGTGGCCCACGCCCGGCAGGCCGTGCTCTTCCACGACGGCATCGGGGAACTGCGTGCCTCCGGCGTGCGCCGTTTCCTGGAGGTGGGTCCCGCCGGGATCCTGACCGCCGCCGTGAGAGAGGGGCAGGACGAGGACGTCGTCGCCGTCCCCGCCCAACGGAGCGGCGCTCCGGAGACGGAGGCGTTCGCCTCCGCGCTGGCCCTCTTGTACGCCCAGGGGGAGACGGTCGACTGGTCCGCGTGGAATCGGGGAAGACGCCTGGTCGAGCTTCCGACCTATCCGTTCCAGCGCCGGCGCTACTGGCTGGAGGACCGGGTCCGGCCGACCCCGGCCGACCCCGGAGAGCACGAGTTCTGGAGCGCGGTGGAGAACCGGGACTCCGAGGGGATCAGAAGCCTCCTCGGGTTGGACGCCGACGTGACCTTCGACGGAGTACTCCCCGCCCTCGCCCGGTGGTACCGGAAGGATCGGGGCATCTCGTCGGACACGGGGCCGGGTTACCGCCTCGCCTGGCGGCCCGCGGTCCGATCCCGGGGCGCCCTGGCCGACAGGTGGCTGCTGTTCACCCCGGACGGGCGGGAACCCTCCGACGCCGACGTACTGGCCGGGGCCCTGCGCGCACGCGGCGCCGAGGTCGTCGAGGTCGAGGTCGACACGGTCGACTGCTCCCGGCCCTCGCTCCGTGAGGCGGTGCGCCGGCACACCGGGGACGACCTTCCGGCGGTCTCCGGTGTCGTCTCTCTCCTGGGCCGGGACGAGCGTCCCCACGCGCAAGCACCCGGGATCGCCGCCGGATTGGCCGCCAACATCCATCTGCTCCAGGCACTGGAGGACACGCTCACCGGTGTGCCGCTGTGGATGGTCACCAATGACGCCGTCGCGGTGCGTCCCGACGACGGCCCGGTACGGCCGGCACAGTCGGCGATCTGGGGAATGGGGCGTTCCCTGGGACTTGAACACCCGGATCGTCTCGGCGGACTGGTGGACCTCCCGACACACGTGGACGACCGTTCGGCCGAGGCCTTCGTCGACATTCTGAGCAGGACGGACGCCGAAGACCAGGCCGCCGTCCGATCGGGCGCGGTGTCCGTCCCCCGCGTCGTTCGCGCCCCCGCGCGCACCTCCGAGGAATGGCGGACCAGCGGCACCGCCCTGGTCACCGGCGGCAGCGGTGGGATCGCGGCGCACCTGGCCCGATGGCTGGGCGAGCGCGGAGCCGAGCACATCGTCCTGTTGAGCAGAGGAGGGGGAGAACCCGACGGGGTGGACGACGTCCGTGCACTCGGGGTGCGGGTGACCGCTCTGGCGTGCGATGTCGCGGACCAGGCCGCCCTCGCCGCGGCCGTCAAGGACGTGGAGTCCGGGAGCGGTCCGGTGCGGTCGGTCCTGCACAGCGCGGGCGTCGTCCGGTTCGCACCCTTGGCGGGTACGAGCCTGGACGAGGTGGCCGAGTGCGCGTCGGGCAAGGCGCTCGGCGCGCTCAACCTGGATCGCGTCCTCGGAGACCGCGACCTCGATGCCTTCGTCCTCTTCTCCTCCGTCGCGGCGGTCTGGGGCAGCGGTTCCCAGGGTGCCTACGCCGCGGCCAACGCCTACCTGGACGGGTTGGCGCAGAACCGGCGGAGCCGGGGCCTGAGAGCGACCTCCGTCGCCTGGGGGCCCTGGGGCGGCGGGGGCATGGCGCGGATCAACGGCGTCGACGAGCACCTGACCCGTCGGGGACTACGCCCGATGGACCCCGATACGGCTCTGGGCGCGCTCGCCCACGCGGTGACGGGAACCGACCCGTGCGTGGTCGTCGCCGACGTCGACTGGGAACGTCTCTCGGTCGGATACACCGCTGAGCGCACACGACCCCTGCTCGACGAACTCGGCTACGCGCAGGGGCCGGGTGAGGAGGAACGGACCGACACCGGGACCGAGGCGCAGGAGCACGACGGTTTCGCCGAACGGGTGAGGACACTGTCGTCCTCCGAACGCCGACGCGTTCTGCTGACCCTGGTGCGGGAAGAGACCGCGCGCATTCTCGGCCATCCCTCCCTGGACGCCGTGACCCCGTCCCGTGCCTTCCAGGAGGCCGGGTTCGACTCCCTCATGGTGGTCGAACTCCGGACCCGGCTCAGGGCGCGGACGGGTCTGAGGGTGAGCGCCGCCACCATCTTCGACCACCCCGACCCGCGGGCTCTGGCGGAGTACCTGGCCGACCGACTCGCCGAGGGCCCGAACGATCGCGCGGCCGACGAAGCGGGCTCGGTGAACGAAACGGATTCCGAGTCGGCCGTCGGCCGGTACATCGAGTCCTCGAACGCGGACGACCTGTTCGATTTCATCGACAAGGAGCTTGGGGCACCATGAGCGACGAGAGACTGCTCGCCTACCTCAAGAAGGTCACCGGCGAGCTGCACAAGGCCCGACAACGCCTACAGCAGATGCCATCGGACGAGCCGATCGCGGTCGTGTCCGCCGGCTGCCGCCTGCCGGGTGAGGTCGACTCACCGGAGGACTTCTGGGATCTGCTGTCCACGGGATCCGACGCGATATCGGGGTTTCCCACCGACCGGGGCTGGCCCACCGACATCCACTCCAGCGACCCCGAGGAACACGGCCGGACCTACACCGACCGCGGCGGTTTCCTCCGAGGCGCGGCCGAGTTCGACCCCGAGGCCTTCGGGATCTCGCCGCGTGAAGCCACGGCGATGGACCCCCAACAGCGCCTTCTCCTCGAACTGGCGTGGGAGACGTTCGAGCGCGCCGGAGTAGCCCCCTCGTCGCTTCGGGGAACCCCCACCGGAGTGTTCGTCG
>NZ_JBEYLC010000104.1:0-11250 GCF_040635885.1 Nocardiopsis sp. NPDC006832
GGAGGCGCTTCCGTACCTGGCCGGCGGTGGTCGGTACGCGCTGGCCATCGGGCTGGGCGGCCTCGGCCTGATCGGGGTGCAGATCCTGCGGGCGTTGACCGGCGCCACGGTCATCGCCACCGACGTCAAGGAGGACGCGCGCGCCCGCGCCGAGGCGGAGGGCGCGATCACCGTCGGCGCCGGGGAGGACCAGGTGGAGAAGATCCGCGCGCTCACCGGTGGGCACGGTGTGGACGCGGCCTTCGACTTCGTGGGTGCGGCCCCGACGGTGTCCGCGGCCGCGGCCTCCATGGCGCAGGGCGGTCGTTGCACCATCGTGGGCATCGCGGGCGGCACCCACGAGTTCTCGTTCTTCACCAACCCCTACGAGACCCACATGACCAACACCTACTGGGGTTCGGTCGCGGAGCTGTGGGAGGTGGTGGAGATGTACAAGGCCGGGCAGATCCGCCCGGACGTGGAGCGCTTCTCCATGGACGATGCCTTGGAGGCGTACCGGAAGCTGGAGGCGGGCGAGGTCAACGGTCGAGCGGTCGTGACCCCTAACCCGAGCTGACACGGGGGTTCCGGCATCTGCCAGGATTCCCAGAACATCGCCGGACCGCAGTGGAGGAGACGAGATGGATCTGGGAATCACCGGCAGGGTCGCGCTGGTGACCGCGGCCAGTTCGGGGCTGGGCCGGGCCATGGCGCTCGCGCTGGCGGCGGAGGGGGTTAAGGTGGCCGTGACCGGCCGTGACTCCGAACGTCTCCGGGCCACCGTCGACGCCTGCCGGGCCACGGGTGTGGAAGCCGTGGGCATCGAGTGGGACCTGGCCGAGCACGGACGCGCCCGAGAGGTCGCCGAGCGGGTCGCCGCCGACCTGGGTCCGGTGGACATCCTGGTCAACAACACCGGTGGGCCACCGCCCACGCCGGCCCTGGGTCAGGAGCCGGCCCTGTGGCGGGACATGTACGCGGCGATGGTGCTGCCGGTGATCGAACTGACCGACTCGGTCGTGGGCGGGATGCGCGAACGCGGTTGGGGGCGGATCATCACGAGCACCTCCTCGGGTCCGATCGCCCCCATCCCGAACCTGGGCGTGTCCAACACGCTGCGGGCCTCACTGCACTCCTGGTCCAAGACGGTGGCCACGGAGGTCGCCGCGGACGGGGTGACCGCCAACGTCATCGTGCCGGGCCGGATCGCCACCCCACGGGTGGACTCGTTGGACCGCGCCCGGGCCGAACGTGAGGGCCTTTCGGTGGAGGAGGCCCAGGCGAAGGGCCGCGCCTCGATCCCCGCGGGCCGTTACGGCGACCCGGCCGAGTACGGCGCGGTGGCGGCCTTCCTGGCGAGCAGGCAGGCCGCGTACGTGAACGGTTCGGTCATCCGGGTCGACGGTGGTCAGGTCCCGTCGGTCTGAGTCCATGGCCTGAGCCGGTGATCCGAGCCACCGTCCGGGGCGTGCCCGTGGCCCGGCACGCCCCGGCCCCGTCCCTTCAGGCGTGGGGGTCCCGCTTGGGCGGTAGGGGGAAGAAGGCACTGGTGCGTTCGGTGTACTCGGCCCAGCCGGGACGACCGGCCATGTGCTCCTCCATGAGCCGTTGGCCCGATCCCCGGGTGAGCAGGTAGGTCATCACCAGTGGGGCGGGCAGGGTGAACAGGACCCACCACGAACCCGCGGCGACCAGGAACAGGCCCCACCACACGCACGCGTCGCCGAAGTAGTTGGGGTGGCGGGTCCACGCCCACAGGCCACGGTCCATGATCCGGCCCTTGTTGTCGGGGTCGGCCTTGAACCGGGAGAGCTGGGCGTCTCCCACGGACTCGAACAGGAACCCGGTCAGCCACAACAGCACGCCGAGCGCGGCCGGCCACCCGAAGGCCTGGGAGGTGAACGCGCCCACCTGGATCGGCGTGGAGATCAGCCACACCAAGGCTCCCTGGAGCAGGTAGACCACGCGCAGCGCGTAGAGGTTCGGGTCGCCGGGCGCGTTGGACAGGAACCTCTCGTAGCGCGGGTCCTCGCCCTTGCCCCGGCCGCGCAGACCGATGTGCACCGCCAGGCGCAGCCCCCACACGGTGGTCAGCGCGACCAGCGGCCAGACGCGGGTCGGGTCGCCGTGTCCGGTGGCGGTGACCACCACCCCGGTGGTCACCGCTGTGGCCGCGAAGGCCGCGCCCCAGGCGGAGTCGACGACGCTGTGCCGGCCCAGCCGCACCCCGATCGCGAAGGTGGTGAGCATGACGGCGGCCAGGACCAGCGCGGTCACCCCCAGGTTGAGGGCCAGGGCGGCGCCCACGCTCACGTGGGATCCTCGGGGCGGTGGGCCAGGATCTGGTCGACGCCCATGCGCCCCTCCTCGAAGGCGAGCGCTCCCCCGGCCAGGTACAGCCGCCACACCCGCGCGGTCTGCGGGCCGGCGATCCGCACCAGTTCGTCGAATCGGCGTTCCAGCTCCTCGGACCAGGCGCGGGCGGTACGCACGTAGTTCTCGCGCAGCGCCCGCACGCCTCGCACCTCCAACCCGGCGTCCTCGATGAGCGCGACGGTCTCACCGAGCGGGCGCATGTGCATGTCGGGGGCGATGTAGCGCTCGATGAACGGGCCGCCACCGGGGTGGGATCCGCGTCGGGACATCTGCTGTACCAGCAGGGAGCCGCCCGGACGCAGCAGGTCGTGGAGCCGGCGGGTGAAGGGCCCGTAGGCGTCGCGGCCCACGTGTTCGCCCATCTCCACGGTGGCCACGGCGTCGAACCCGCGCCCGACGGGTTCGTCGAAGGTGTCGTCGGCGATGTCGCGGTAGTGCAGCAGGCGCACGTCCACCAGGTGGTCCAGCCCCTCCGCGGCGGCGCGTTCGACCACGTGGTCGCGTTGACGGGCCGACAGGGTCACCGCGTGCACCCGCGTCCCGTGCTCGCGGGCGGCGTGCAGGGTGAGCGAACCCCAGCCGCAGCCCACGTCCAGCAGCCGGTCGCCGGCGCGGAGTCCGAGATCGGCGCAGATGAGTTCGAGTTTGGCGCGTTGGGCCTGGGCCAGGGTCTGCTCGGGCCGGTCGGGGTCCCAGTAGGCGCAGGAGTAGGCCATGGTCTCGTCGAGCAGGAGTTCGTAGAGGTCGTTGCCGGCGTCGTAGTGGTGGGCGACGGCGGCGGCGTCGCGTTCGCGGCTGTGGAGCCGCCCTCCCATGCACGCCTCGACGGACGGCGCGGCGGGTGGTGGTCCCACCAGGCCCAGGACCAGGGCGACGTGGGCCACGCGTGCCCAGTCGAGCGGCCCCGGCACCGAGGTACCGTGTTCGCGCACCGAGGCCCATACGCGGCGCAGGGCGTCGGTGAGGTCGCCCTCGACCTCCAGGCCTGCGGTGACGTAGGCGCGGGCCAGGCCCAGTTCTCCGGGGCGGGCCAGCACGTGGCGCAGGGCGTCGCGGTCGCGTACCGTCACGCGCGGCGCGTTCGCGGGGCCGTACTCGCTGCCGTCCCAGGTGCGCAGCCGCACCGGTGGTACCCCGTTGAAGAAGGCGGCGATCAGGGGGCCCAGCAGGTGGGCCGCCCCTCGTGTGCCTGGGTCTCCCCCGGGTCGGGCGGTGGCGTCGGTAGCGGCACGGGTGGTGGTCATGCGGGACGCTCCAGGGTGATCTGTTCGACGTCGATGATCGCGGACCGGAATCCGGCCTCGCAGTAGGCCAGGTAGAAGGTCCACATGCGGTGGAAGACGGGGTCGAAGCCCAGTTCGCGGACCTGGTCGGCCGCGTCGACGAAGGTGCGGCGCCACACGGCCAGGGTGTCGGCGTAGTCCCGGCCGAAGGCGCGCCGGTGGGTGACGCGCAGTCGGGTGTGGGCGGAGAACTCTCTGCGCAGGGCGGTGATCGAGGGGATGAGTCCGCCGGGGAACACGTACTTGTGCATCCAGGTGTAGGAGCCGCGCGAGGCGCGCATCATGGCGTGCTCCATGGTGATGCACTGGAGCGCCACCCTGCCGCCGGGCCGGGTGAGGCGGTCCAGGGCGGTGACGTAGGCGGTCCAGTACTTCTCGCCCACCGCCTCGATCATCTCGCAGCTGACCACGGCGTCGTAGGAACCGGTGGCGTCGCGGTAGTCGCACAGGCGCACGTCGACGCGGTCGCTCATCCCGGCTTCGGCGACGCGGGCGCGGGCCAGGTCGCGTTGCTCGGTGGACAGGGTGATGGAGGTGACGCGGGCGCCGCGTCGTGCGGCCCGAACGGCCAGTTCGCCCCAGCCGGTGCCGATCTCCAGGAGTTCGGTGCCCTCCTCCACCCGGGCGGAGTCCAGGAGCCGGTCGATCTTGCGTTCCTGGGCTCGGGCCAGTCCGTGGGCATCGCGCGGGTCGTCGGCGGTGAACAGCGCCGACGAGTAGGTCATGGTGCGGTCCAGGAACAGCGCGAACAGGTCGTTGGACAGGTCGTAGTGGTGGCTGATGTGGCGGCGCGCTCCCGCCCTCGTGTTGCGGTCGGAGTCGGGGCGGCGCGGCAGCGTGACGTGTCGCAGTGGTTGCAGGGCTCGGGGGACGAGTCGTTCGTAGTGGTCGGCCAGGCGGGTGAGCAGGGCGACGAGGTCGGGTGAGTCCCACTCCCCCGCCATGTACGACTCACCGAACCCGATGAGGCCGTCGTGGGCCAGGCGGGCGTGGAAGGCCTCGGGGTCGCGCAGCCACAGCACGGGGGTGTTCCCATCGGCGGGCGATGCGACGGTGCCGGTGTGCACACGGATACCGGCCAGTGGGACCGCCCGGGCCGTCACCAGGCGGGCCACGGCGGTGCGCAGCCCACTGCGCGGCACCCGGGCCACGTCGGGCCAGCGTTCGGCGTTCGGGGAGGTGGCTTCGACGGTGGTCATTGACGTGCTCCTCGCGGTTCGTGATCCGAGCGGTGGACGGGCCGCTCCCGTACGGGCAGGCCACGCAGGTAGAGCCGGATGCCGTGGAGGCGGATACGCGCCGCGTCGACCAGTGGCGCCATCGGGTAGCGCAGGTTCAGCCACAGCAGGGTGGCCCGGGTGAGGGGACGTCGCAGGCCGCGTACCGAGGCGGTGAAGGGCGGATGTCCCTCGCGGTGCAGGGTCACGGTCAGGTCCAACCGCTCGCCGGGTTCGGGCAGGGAGAGCCGATAGTGGCCGTCGACGTCGTTGAACGGGGACACGTACAGGGCCTTGTCCACTCGGGCCCGGCCGCGTTCGTCGGGGCGCAGGAGGTAGCGGTGGCGGTCGCCGTAGGTGTTGTGCACCTCGGCGACCACCACCCGCGACACACCGTGGGGGTCATGGCACCAGTACACGGTCAGTGGATTGAACACGTATCCGAACACGCGGGGGTGGGCGAGCATGAACACGCGCCCGCCGGGCGGTTCCACGCCCCGGTCGCGCAGGTAGGAGTCCAGATCGGCGCGGATCGTGGCCGCCCGCCCGGAACCGTGGTCGGCGGGGTGGAAGCCGGCCAGCGGACGCAGGAGCCGGGGCGGTCGCGGCGGGTGGTCCAGGTCGACGAACCAGTAGAGGGTGCGGTGGGCGAAGGCGTACCGCACCGGGGCCGACCGCACGTGGCGGACGGTCGCCTCGTACAAGGCGGGTGTGCGCCTCACCAGACCCTGCCCAGGGCCGCGGCGGCTTCCGCGCCGGCCCGGCATCCGTCCTCGTGGAAGCCCCAGCCGTAGTGGGCGCCGGCGTAGGCGAGGGTGGGGCCGTCCAGGGAGCGCAGACGACTCTGGGCCGCGACCGACTCGGGGGTGAAGACCGGGTGGGCGTAGTCCATCGCGGCCACCACCTTCGCGGGGTCCACGTCCGCGTCGTCGTTGAGCGTCACGATGTAGTCGTCCCCCTCCGGCAGCCCCTGAAGCCGGTTCATGTGGTATCCGACCCGAACGGGGGCGCGGCCAGGGGCGCAGGCGGGCAACCGGTGGTTCCAGGACGCCCAGGTGGCGCGGTCGTCGGGTAGTACGGAGGTGTCGGTGTGCAGCAGGGTGCGGTTGCGCGTGTAGGTGAAGGCGCCCAGTACCTCGCGTTCGGTGTCCGTGGGCTCCTCCAGCAGGTCCAGGGCCTGGTCCGCGTGGGTGGCGACCACGGCGGCGTCGAAATCGGCCGTTCCGGAGTCGGTGCGCACCCGTACGCCGCCCTCGCTCCTGGCCAGCCCGCGCACCGGGGTGCCGGTGCGGACCGAGCGCAGGTTCTTGGCCACCCGTTCGACGTAGGTGTGCGAGCCGCCCTCGACCGTGCGCCAGCGGGGTGACCCCCAGATCCCGAGCATGCCGTGGTGTTCCAGGAAGGTGAACAGGTGGCGGGCCGGGTACTCCAGGGCGGTGCCCGCCGGGCAGGACCAGACCGCCGAGACCAACGGGAGCAGGAAGTGGGCGGTGAAGTAGGGGGGGAAGCGGTGGCGTTCGACGAAGGCGCCGAGGCTGGGACCGACCGCGCCCCGCTCTTCGTCCAGGCGTCGGGCGGTTCGGAGCAGGCGGTTCGCGGCCCGGTGGAAGCGGGGGACGTCGGCGAGCATGCGCAGGTAGTCGACGCTCGCCCTGGAACGGTCGGGCCACATGGCCCGGAGTCCTCGGGCTCCCGCGTACTCCAGTCCGCAACCGGCGCAGCTCACCGACAGGCTCATCTCGGTGGGGCGGGTGGGGACGTCGAGTTCGTCGAACAGGCGCAGCAGGTGGGGGTAGGTGCGGCGGTTGTGGACGATGAAGCCGCTGTCCACGCCCAGTGGTTCGCCGTCGGGCCCGGGAACGTCGTGGGTGTGGGCGTGTCCGCCGAGCCGGTCGTCGGCCTCGAACAGCGTGACGTCGTCGTGACGGTGCAGGACGTGGGCGGCGGTGAGCCCGGAGATCCCGCCGCCGATCACCGCGACCCGCCGTCTGTGGTGTGTGCTCATGCGCCCTCTCGTGTGGGGTGGTGCGACCATCACGAGGTATTCGGTGCCAAGGGCCGGGCGGATGGGTCCCGTGGCAAGGCGTGGGTCAGGGGACGAGGGCGTGGACGGCGGTGAGGTGGGAGAGGACACGGCCCCGGGAGTCCACGCCCAGCGCCTCGAACACCCACCGGGCGTCGGGTCCGGGTGGGCGAAGGAAGTCGGCGTGTTCTCCCGGTACGCCCCGTCCGGGCCCGGCGAAGGTGTCCGGGTCGGGCACGGTCGCGGCCCCGGTGGGCGGCGCGAACTCGGGGTTCGGCGTCAGACCTTCTCGGAGGGCCGCGGGCCGAGTCCGAGGGCGGAACGCAACTCGTCGCAGGCCGCCGCGCAGGTCTCGTCGAAGGTCACCACCTCGACCGGTCCGCCCCGCGCCCATCGGGCGAGCTGGTCGTGCCACTCGCCGCGCGGCATGGACACCGTGTCGGGTGGGGTGACGTCCTCCCCGACCACCACCGGGAGGCCGTCGGTGAGGACGGTGACCCG
Organism: Nocardiopsis sp. NPDC006832; assembly: GCF_040635885.1. Classification (NCBI taxonomy): domain Bacteria; kingdom Bacillati; phylum Actinomycetota; class Actinomycetes; order Streptosporangiales; family Nocardiopsidaceae; genus Nocardiopsis; species Nocardiopsis sp. NPDC006832. The sequence goes on from NZ_JBEYLC010000104.1 coordinate 7,380, forward strand.
GTGCTCGGGGTAGGCCCGTGCGAGGTCGGTGTCGAGGGGACCGGAGGAGTGCAGGACCACGACGTGGGTCTGTTCGGGGCTCTCGTTGGTGGTCATGGGCGCCTTTCCTTGGGGGAACGCGCCCAGAACCCTACTCGCCCAGGACCCCTCCGAAACGTGATCCACAGGGCCGATTCCGGTCACCGGTCCGGCGGCGGATCCCGCCGGGCCCTTCGTCGCCGCCGAGGGAATGGACAACTCATCCGATTCCCACCAGGCTGGGCGCATGCGAATCCTGCGTCACCTACAACGCATCGACAAGAGCGTCTACGACAGGGTGACCCGGGTGGGCACCCCACGGCTGGACGGCTACACGCCGCGGTTCGTTCAGGCCACCGACCACATGGCCCCCTGGATGATGGTCTCGGCCACCCTCGCGGTCACCGGCGGTCCCAGGTTGCGGCGCACCGCGCTGCGGGCCATCGCCGCGGCCGGCCTGGCCAACGCCGCCGCCTCCGGGATCAAGTACCTGGCGCGGCGGCCCCGACCGGACAGTTCGGCGATCCCCGCCGCGAGGTTCCCCTACCGGGCCTACTTGAGTTCCTCCTTCCCCTCCGGGCACACCGCCGCCGCGTTCGGGTTCGCCGGTGGGGTGGCCGCGGACGCGCCCAGGCCCCTGTCGGCGCTGGTGATCGCGCTGGCCGGCGCGGTGGGGTTCTCACGGGTGCACAGCGGCGTGCACTACCCGGGCGACGTGCTCGGCGGGATGGCGGTCGGGTTCGTCTCCGCCCTGGCCGCGCGGGCGCTCATCCCGCCCAGGCCCGAACTCGTGCACGGCGCGAGCACCGTCCCCGCCGGCGAGGCCGACGTGGACCCGGAAGGGGCCGGGGTGACGCTGGTGCTCAATCCGCGTTCGGCCGAAGGCGCCCTGCCCAGTCTCTCCATGACCGACACCACCACCCGGGTGGCCCGGCAACTGCCCCGAGCACGGATCATGCCGATGTCGGCCGACGACGACATCCTGGAGGTGATGGACAAGGCCGCACGCGACTGCGAGGTGCTGGCGGTGGCGGGCGGCGACGGCACGGTGAACGCCGGTGCGACCGCCGCACTGGCGCACGACCGTCCCCTGTTGGTACTACCGGACGGCACCCTGAACAACTTCGCCCGCACCCTGGGGCTGACCTCGGTGGACATCTCGTTGCGCGCCTTCGCCGACCGCCGTCTGGCGCGGGTGGACGTGGGCGAGGTCGACGGGCACGTCTTCCTCAACACCTCCTCGTTCGGGTCCTATCCGCACATGGTGGAGCATCGGGACCGGTGGGAGCAGCGGATCGGCAAGTGGCCGGCGTTCGCGTTGGCGCTGTGGCGGGACCTGCGGGAGGTGCGGCCCACCCCGGCCCTGGTGGACGGACGTCCGGCCAAGGTGTGGTGGGCGTTCGTGGGCAACTGCCGGTACCGGACGCACGCGCGGGTGCCGGGGCTGCGCGAGCATCTGGACGATGGACGTTTGGACGTGCGGGTGTTGTGCGCCCGGTACCCGTTCCCCCGGTTGCGCGCCCTGATGGACGTCCTGTTGGGGCGGCCGTTGTCGGGGCGGGGCTACAGCGAACGCCTGGTCGAGTCGTTGACCCTGGCCATCCCCTCCCGGCCGAGGTTGATCGCGGTGGACGGCGAGGTCATGGAGGGCTCGCCGACGATGTCGTTCCGCAAGCGTCCGGCGGCGCTGCGGGTGTTCGTGCCCGCGGGGCAGGGACGCTGAGGGTTCTCAGGCGGCCAGGCGGGCGAGTACGCCTGCCAGTTCCGCGAGTGCCTGTTCGGTGTCGGGGGTGCTCCGGTGCTCGGCGCCGAACAGGTCCACGAACTCCACCACGTCCCGCAGGTCCCAACGCAACCGGTACAGGTCGAGCAGGTCGGGGTCGGGAACGTGCCCGGAGGCGTCGGCGTAGCGGGCCAGGGCCTCGGGGTCGTCGGTGACCGGCCATAGGTCGCGCTCGGGCACGGCGACGCCGACGGTGTCCCAGTCGACCAGCAGCGGCCGGTCGTCGCGCCACAGCAGGTTGCCCGGATGTGGTTCGCCGTGGGTGATGACGGCCCGGGCCGGGTCGACCGAGGCGGCCCGGTGCCCGAACCCGCTCAGGTGGGCGCGCAGGACCGCGCCGTACTCGTCGAGGAGGTCGGCGACGGCGCCCGACAGGGGCCCGTGGTCGCCGAGCCCGCGAGGGTCCTCGGCCAGGGCGGCCAGGTGTTCGGCGCCCTCCAGGGCGACCGGGAGCGTGCGCGCGGTGCCCGGGGGCGGACACCGGTGCAGCGCCGCGAGCGTGTCCAGGACCCGGTCGCGGCGGGCCGGTTCCAGGACCTGGCCGAATTCCCCGGAGGCGCCCTCCACGTGCGGGAAGACGCTCAGGGCGTAGCGCGCGCCGACAGTGTGGACGGTGGCGCCGGACAGCGAACGCAGTGGTGCCACCACGAAACCCAGCCCGGCGTCGTCGTGCAGTCGGGCCGCGGTGTCCATGGCCCCTTCCAAACGGTCGAGCACCATGTGCGGGTCCTCACCGAGGAAGGTCTTGTGCTCCAGGTCGGCCAGGGTGAGGAACCAGCGTCGCCCCGCGGTGTCGGTGGCGCTCCAGTGGTGGTCACCGAAGCCCAGGGGCACGTGGGTCAGCGCCACGGCGGACACGCCCCAGGCGTTCAGGGCGGGCAGGAGGCGATGTTCGTCGAGGTCGGCGGGCTCGTCTCGCATACCGCGGACCGTAGCAGCCCCCTGGTCCGGGTGGTACAAACCCCTTGCCCATGGGGGTCCGTGCCGCGAGGATGACGATCATGCCCACCTTCGAAGCTCCCGACGGCGCGCGCCTGTCCTACCGATCCGACGGACACGGCGAACCGCTGTTGTGCCTGCCCGGCGGCCCCATGCGCGCCTCCGCCTACCTCGGTGACCTGGGCGGACTATCCGCCCATCGCCGGCTCGTCCTGCTCGACCTGCGCGGAACCGGTGACTCACAGGCCCCCGAGGACGATTCCGGGTACCGCTGTGATCGGCAGGTCGCCGACGTGGAGGCGCTCCGTGTCCATCTGGGCCTGGAACGGATGGACGTGCTCGCCCACTCCGCGGCCGGGGATCTGGGGCTGCTGTACGCGCTCGCCCACCCCGACCGGGTGCGTTCCCTGGTGCTGGTGACCGCTCGGCTGCGCTCCCTGGGGATCGAGTTCACCGACGGGCACCTCCAGGAGGCCGCCGCCCTTCGTTCCGGTGAACCCTGGTTCGAGGCGGCGTTGCGGGGCTACACGAACCTGGCGAACGGTTCCACCTCCGGCGAGGACTGGGACGCGGTCATGCCGTTCTTCTACGGGCGCTGGGACGAACGGGCCCGGGCACACGCGGCCACCGGGGTCGAGCAGTCGAACGAACACGCGGCCGGGCTGTTCTCGCCACCGGACGCCTTCGGCCCGGAGGCGGGCCGCGCGGTCGTGGCGTCCTGGGGTGTTCCGGTCCTGCTCCTGGCCGGAGAGCTGGATGGTGCGCCTCGGCCGCACGTCGCCGTGGATGCGGCACGGTTGTTCGACGACGCCCGCACGGTGACGCAGCCCGGTGGTGGGCACTTCCCCTGGTTGGACGATCCGGCCTTCTTCAGCGACGCCGTCGCGAGTTTCCTAGACCGGCGTCGCTGAGGCTCACTCGGTCTCGGCGGCCTGGATCGGTAGTGGAAGGGCCTCCGTGTTCCCGTCCACCTTGAGGGCGTCGGTGTCGGTGCGTCGCCACAGGGCGAGCAGCCGGGCGGGTGCGCCTCGCGGCGCGCACTGGAAGGGCCTGGCCTACCCGCAGGTGTCCAAGGAGGGCACGTTCGCGGCGCTGCTGGCCTCGCGGGGGATCACCGGTCCGGCGGAGGTG
>NZ_JBEYLC010000105.1:0-11049 GCF_040635885.1 Nocardiopsis sp. NPDC006832
CGCCACACTGAGCGGGCCCGGAATGACTCCGCTGAACTGGCTGAAACCGCGTAAAATCCCAGTTCACAGGTGTCCACCGAACCGAAGCAACTTCACTCCACCCTCCAGTATCCCGCTCGACCCCGAGAAGGGGAAAGGCCGTGGGAGGGTGGGGCCGATCAACCCTGCTGATCGGCGCGAAAGCCCGCAGCGATGATCAGGCGGGGAAAGGAAGCAAGCGCCTCGACCCCCTACCACCCGAACCACTGCGAGGAGGCTCGGCGCGAGTTCCCCACGGGAATCCGCGCCGAGGTGCCGATGACGGAGAATCCCCCTACCGAGGGCCCATCTTTCACCAGTCCCGGTGAGCCCCCTCTTTCCGGGGGCCGGAACCGCTCGGGGCCGCCGTCGGGCAGACTCCGCAAAGGCCTGCTCGCGGGGGCCGTCCTCGCGCTGTTCCTGGGACTGGTGGCCTTGTCCATGGCACAGGTGCGTCCCTACGCCTTCCTGCCGTACTGCGAGGAGCTCCTGCCCACCGCACTGGTCGACACCATCCCCGGCGCCGACCGGCCGCGCGCGGAGGGGAACAACCTGTCGATCGAGGGGGACGAGCCCGTGTCGGCCGAGAAGGAAACACGCCACATCGGCCGGCTCGTCGGGTTCACCATGATCCTCGATTGCGCGGTGAAGGACACCGACAACCCGTCCCTGATGAACGTCGAAGCCATGCTCGGCGACACCGACGACGGTATGGCCGACATCGGGTCCAAGAGCGCGGACCTCCAGGACGGGGTAGCCGACCTGGAGGCCGGGCGTTGGCCCAGGGGCGGGGACGCCGACGTGGACGTGCTCGCCTGGCGTGAACTCTCGACCGCTGACGGCGGCTACGCGGCGGTGTATTCCACCGATGAGGATTCCCGCCGCGCCGAAGCCGCCTTCGTCTCGACCAACGTCTTCGTCTGGATCGGCTATCCGCTGGAGGAGGGCACCAGTGGAGAGGAAGGGCTGGAATTCGTCTCGGGTTTCGCCGACGCGGTCAACCGGCAACTCTCCGAGGAGGGGCGGCTGAGCGCGGATCCGGTACTCAGGGCACCACGTCCGTTTGGATGAGAGCGGCGCTCACGCTTGCACTCTTCCTTCCCGCCCCCGGCTCAGGTGGGGCGGGCGAAGGTGATGATCTCCTCGCTGGTGTCGGTGAGCGGGGTGCGGTCCCAATACCCGTACTGGGCGCTCACACTCAACCCCGCCTCGGCCAGGAAGGCGTTCAGGAGTTCGGCGTCCAGGAACCGTAGAGTGCTGCGACTGACCTGGGGTTCGGCCCATCCCTGGACGCTGTAGTCGGAGGTCAACTGCCCGTGGCTGAAGCCGTGGGCTTGCGGGTAGGCGCCCACCTGGCGGATGGGGCTCTCCTCCCGCGTCCGACACCCACTCATCTGGTGGGTGCTGGGGCGGTTGACTGGCGCCCCGCGTTCCACGCCACTTCGCCTCTGTGGGCGAGGTTGCGTGAAGCATTGACATCGGCGTGCAAGACCACACCGCACTGACGGCAGACGAACCGGTTCCGGGTGGGCCGGTTGCGTCTGGACGTGTGGTCGCATGCCGAGCAGGTCTGGGAGGTGTAGGCCGGATCCACGATCAGGACCGGCACCCCCGTCCTGCGAGCCTTGTAGGCGATGAAGTCCCGCAGTTGGGCGAAACTCCACGAATGCAGCATGGAACGTTGTCGTTTGGCCTGCCGGACCCGGCCACGGATGCCCCGAAGGTCTTCTAGGACGATGCCGTGATCGGTGCGTTCGGCCCGCTCCACGATGCGTTTGGAAATGGTGTGGTTCACATCCCGCGCTCGCCGTGTTTCCCGGCGGCGCAGGCGTTTCAACACGCGTTTGGCGCTCTTGGTCCCCTTGGCCTGGAGTTTGGCGCGAAGCCGGTTCTGCTTGCGCCGGTACCGGTTCAAGACCCTCCCGGCGAACCGGTCTCCGGTGGAGGTGGTGGCGATCTCCACGATCCCCAGATCCACCCCCACGAACCCCACCGGGTCCGGGTTCTCCACCCGTTCGGGCACCTCGCAGGTGGCCGACAGGAACCATTGCCCGTCCCGGCAGATCAGATCGCTCTCACCCTGGCGATACTCGGCCAGGAGTTTGAGCTGTTCGGGGGAGGTGACAAAGCCCAGGTTCTTCATCCGCCCGGCCACGGTCCAGATCGAGACGGTGCGGGCGTCCATCTGCCAGGACAGACACCGATCATCGAAGGGTTGGGCGGCATCGGGTCGAAAGGAGATCGGGGTGGACTCGACCCGCTGACGGCGAGGGGAGCCCTTCCGTCCCAGGTTTCCGGCTTTCAGGTTCGCCTGCCGGGTGGTGTAGGCATCACACACTTTGCCGATGACCCGCACCGTCGGCTGCGCCGACAAGGCGAACCTGGCTTTCAGCTCGTGGTAGGTCGCTTCTTGTAGGGCGTACTTGTTGCGGGCTCCGGTGGTCTGAGCGACCTGGGAGGCGTGGTCGGCGGCCTCGTTACAGGTGTGCAGGGTCGCCTGTAGTGCCTGCGCCTGTTCCAGCGAAGGCAGCAGCTTGACCCGCACCACCAGCTTCATGATCGAACACGCTAACCATCCTCGACCAGGATGTGGGGCCGAATCAGAGAACTTCTCCGTGTTTTTCCGAACTTCGATGGCCGAGTGGGGCACATGAGGGTGTTTCCTCCCGGCCCTGAAGGACCGGGCTTCCACACCTAAAACGGGGTGAACACCTGGAAGGCGTGACCGGACATGATCACCAGGTCGAACGTCCCCTCCCCCAGTGGCTCGGTCTCCCCTTCGTAGGGGCCCGCGACCAGGTCGCCCAGGGTCCACTCGATGTCATCCCGGTCCCGGCGCCCGACTTCGAGCATGGCCTCGGCCGGATCCAGCCCCACCAGGCGGCCGGTGTGCCCGCGCTCCCGGGCCACTCGTTGGATCTTGCCGGTCCCGCATCCCACGTCCAGTACGGAGCGGGCGTTCATCACGAGATCGAGGTAGAAGTCGTCCTGTGGGAGACCTGCCAATGGCTGAAGTGGTCGTAGAGCTCGGCCAGGGTCGCAATGGAGAAGTGTCGATCGACCATGGGGCCATTGTGGTGGCCCGATCCCCGGTGGCCAACGGGTTTTGTGCCCCGAAGCCACTGCCCTGGCGCGGCCATGCGAATGGGCGGCACCACCGTACGTGGTGGTGCCGCCGACTCACAGGGCCGGTGGGTCTCATGCGATTTGGTAGGTCACCCGCCTCGTGTCGATGAGGACGGCCCCGTCGGGCAGTGGCGGTGCCTGGTCGTTGGACCCGAGGACGCGCAGCCAGATGTCGCTCTTGTCGCCGTAGGGATTCAAACGGTCCAGCATCTCCCAGAACCCATAGGGCAGCGGGGCGCAGGAGCGGTTGCGCAGAGTCGGGGAGAACGGGGAGATTCGACCGGCCAGCGGCATGCCGTCCTCGTCGGGTTCGCCGCCCTTGATGACCTGGACGATCTCGGTGTAGGCCTCGCTTGAAGCGCAGTAAGTGGCGGATGACGCCATGGAGTCAACTCCTTGGCCCAGTTCTCCCGAAGGCCCGGCAACAGGACAAGTAACCCGTAAGTAACTTAAAGTCCAGTTCGAGATCACGGATCAGACGAACTCCCCGGTAACCCAGCACCTGTCCGCCATCGTGTGCGCTGTCGACTGACCGCACACGATCGCGGAGCACCTTCATGCGCCAGGACTGGACCCCTGAACAGCTCGTCGATGAGTGGACCCTGGAAGAGGGCGACCGCAAGCTGCTGAGCAACAAGAGCGGCGCTACCCGGCTCGGGTTCGCGCTCAAGCTCAAGTTCTTTCAGATCGAGGGCCGCTTCCCCTCCTACGCCGAGGAGATCCCGGCGGCGGCGGTACCCTTCGTCGCCGACCAGGTGGGCGTGGAGCCGACCCTGTTCGGCAAGTACCCCTGGAACACGCGAGTTCCAGGGCGGCACCGCCGCCAGATCCGTGACACCTACGGCACCCACGCGGCCACCGAGGACGAAGAGAACCAACTCGCCGACTGGTTGGCCGACCAGGTGTGCCCAGTGGAAGCCGGCCGTGATGAACTCGCCCAAGCCGTTCAGCGCCGGTGCCTCACCCTGAAGATCGAACCCCCGCGCCCCGGGCAGATCGAGCGGATCGTGGCCTCGGGGGTGCGCCGGTTCGAGGAGGCCTTCACCACCAGCGTGATGACCCGCCTGGGCCCGGGGATCTGCGATCGGCTGGAGTCCAAGGTGCTGGGTACCGAGGGCGTGCTGGGGGCTGTGAAGTCCGACCCGGGGCCGCTGGGGTTGGAGACCCTGCTGGAGGAGGTCGACAAGCTCAAGACCGTGCAGGCCCTGGGCCTACCGGACGAGCCGTTCGGGGGCGTGTCGGAGAAGATCGTGGCCGCCTGGCGCTCGCGTGCGGCGCGGATGTACCCCTCCGACTTCGCCGAATGCGCCCCGGCGGTGCGCTACACCCTGCTGGCCGCGTTGTGCTGGACCCGTCAGGCCGAGCTGATCGACTCCCTGGTAGAGCTGCTGATCCGGCTCATCCACCGGATCAACGCCCGCGCGGAGAAGCGGGTGGAGAAGGAGCTGATCGGGGAGTTGAGCGCGGTGCCGGGCAAGAAGGGCATCTTGCGCCGGATGGTGGACGCCTCCCTGGCCGAGCCGGGCGGGACGGTGGCCGAGGTGATCTTCGGCGCGGTTCCGGGTGGGGAGAAGACGCTGCGCAAGCTCGCGCGGGAGTTGATGGCCACGGAGAAGGCGATGGCTGAGCGGGTGCGCTACCAGCTGCGTGGCTCCTACTCCCACCACTATCGGCGTATGCTCTCCCCCTTGTTGGCCGCGTTGTCGTTTGCCTGCAACAACACCGCCTACCGGCCGGTGATGGAGGCCATCGAGCTACTGGGCCGCTACACCGACGTCGACCGCTCCGAGAAGTTCTACGGGACCGCCGAGCACGTGCCGAGCGAGGGCGTGGTGCCCAAGGCCTGGCACGAAGCGGTCACCGACCAGGCTTCGGGGCGGGTGGAGCGCATCCCCTATGAGCTGTGCGTGCTCATCGCGCTGCGCGAGGCCCTGCGCCGCCGCGAGATCTACGTTCAGGGCGCGGGGAAGTGGCGCGATCCTGACACCGATCTGCCCGGCGACTTCGCCGACAACCGGGACGTGCACTACGCCGCGTTGAACAAGCCCCTGGAGCCGAACGCGTTCGTGGACGGGGTACGCACCCGGATGCGAGCGGCCCTGGACCGGCTGAACACCGCGATGTCGGAGGGCACTACCGGCGGGGTGCGGATCGTGACCCGCAAAGGCCAGCCCTGGATCAGTGTCCCGAAGCTGGAACCACTGCCCGAGCCGCAGAACCTGGGAGCGCTCAAGGCTGAGGTGCTCAGGCGGTGGGGCACCATCGACCTGCTCGACATCCTCAAGGACACCGCCCTGCTCACCGGGTTCTGCTCCGAGTTCGCCTCGGTGGCCACCCGCGAGGCCATCCCGAAAGCGACGTTGCACCGCCGGTTGTTGCTGTGCCTGTTCGCGCTGGGTACCAACATGGGCATCAAGCAGATGATCGCCACCGGCGACCACGGCGAGGACGAGGGGGCGCTGCGCCGTACCCGCGCCAGCCACATCACCCGCGACAACCTGCGCCGCGCCATCGCGACCGTGGTGAATGAGACCTTCGCCGCCCGCGATGCCACCTGGTGGGGCACCGCGACCACGACCGCGTCGGACTCCAAACGGTTCGGGTCCTGGGAGTCGAACCTGATGACGGAGTTCCACGCCCGCTACGGCGGGCATGGGGTGATGATCTACTGGCACGTCGACAAGGGCCGGGCCTGCATCTACTCCCAGCTCAAGTCGTGCTCCTCCTCCGAGGTCGCGGCGATGATCGAAGGGGTCCTGCGCCACTGCACCGACGCCGACGTTCAGGCCAACTACACCGACACCCACGGCGCCAGCATTGTGGGGTTCGCCTTCACCGAGCTGCTCGGGTTCAAGCTACTGCCGCGGTTGAAGAACATCGGCGCGGTGCGCCTGTACAGCCCGGCCACCTGGCCGCGCCTGGAGCGGGTGGTCAAGAACCGGCCCATCGACTGGGCGCTGATCGAGCGCAACTACGACCAGATGGTCGCCTACGCCACCGCCCTGAGGTTGGGCACGGCCGACACCGAGCAGGTCTTGCGCCGCTTCACCAAGGGCGGCGGCCCCAAGAACCCCGTCTATCAGGCCATCGAAGAACTCGGCCGGGCGGTGCGCACCATCTTCGCCTGCGACTACCTGGCCGACGAGGCACTGCGCAGGGAGATCCACGGCGGCCTGGAGGTGGTGGAGAACTGGAACGGCGCCAACGACAAGTTCTTCTATGGCAAGGAGGGCGTGCTCACCGGAGGCGATCGCGAGCACGCCGAGATCTCCATGCTGTGCCTGCACCTGCTCCAGTCCGCGCTGGTCTACGTCAACACCCTGCTCCTGCAACGGGTGTTGGAAGGCCCGGCCTGGGCGGGGCGGCTCACTCCCGAGGACCGGCGGGCGCTCAACCCGCTGTTCTGGACCCACATTAACCCCTACGGCCGGTTCGACCTAGACATGGACAAACGCCTGGACCTGGCCGTGTGAGGATCTGGCATTGACACCGACAAGCAGGAAAATGGCACCACGTCTGGTTTTTACGTGTGCGGTTGGCGGTCTTCCCGGGCGCTCTGGTATGCCATTTTCCCAGCTCAAGCGGCAATACTCCTTTCATGAGCGAGGTCACCAGGACATCAAAGGGCTTTAACAGATGAGTTGATGCCAAGGAAGAGGATCATGGCCCTCATCCGTTCGATACCAAGCCTTAGGATCTTTGAGCAGGGGCAGCTGTGTTTGCTGTGGCCAAATGTGGCCCCGGGTGGTTGCTGTGCAGCATGACGGTAAAGGTGAGTATCGTCCGATCATTCCCCCTTGTGTAGAGGATGCTTTTTGATGCGCGTCACCTCCCGTGTCATCGCCACGACCGGAGCCGCCGCTCTGGCCTTCAGCCTCGCTCCCTCCGCCTCGGCCCTGGCCGCTGAGGTCCCGGAGCCGCAGGCCTCATAGGTGGCCGACGTGGAGACCGCCGGCGACACCACGACGCTCACCTATGAGGACGGCTCCACCTTCTCGAGCCAGCTCATGACGGGATACTTCTCCTGGGATGCTGAGTTTGACGGCGTCGTGTTCTCCCGCAACTACACCGCGACCGACTCTGGCACGCACACCATCACGGTCGACTCAATCACCAACTGCGACCCCGGCCTCGGGACCTTCTACATCCGCCTGGAGCAGGACGTCTGGTACGGGTGGGATGAGGTAGGCAGCGTCTACGGCTTGGACTGCGACGGCGAAGCCGCCACCTTCACCGGCGTCGAGTCCGGAACCTTCCGCTGGTACCTGGGCGTCAACGGCGGCTCCAGCGGGGACCTGTTCGGCTCTGACGAAGGCCACCGCGTCACTGTCCATGCCGGTAGCGTGGCGCGCCCCGCCACGGGTGTCAACAGATGTGACAGTTGCCGGTACTCACCGTTCCGTTCCTACTCGGACCCCACCATCACCCCGAGTCGCCCGTTCGGTGATCAGCTCGGTGGTTTCTCGGCGATTACGTCCACCGGTTCGATGGTGGGCTGGGCGAACAGGGTGCCGGTGTTGTCGGCGAGGGCTTGGGCGACCTGGCCCGAGAGGTGGGCTTGGCGGCCGGAGTCGTCGGGAAAGGCGTCGTAGATCCCGAACGACGAGGGCCCGAAGCGGATGGCGAACCACCGCACCGTGTTGGGCTCCTGCTCCACGATGCCGAGCCCCTGCTGCAGGAAGTCTTCGACCTCTTTCTCGTGGCCCGGTAGCGCCTCGATCCGGACGAGGAGCCCGACGGTCACCGATTCAGCCATGCTCTGGCCTCCTACTCAAACGGGTGCTGTTCAAAGCCGCGGCGGACAAGTCAGGCCGCCGTGCCGGGGTTGAGGACGACCTTGGTCCAGCCGTCTTCGCGGGCGTCGAAGTGCTTGTAGGCGTCCGGGGCTTTCTCCAGCGGCAGGTTGTGGGACACGATCCAGGAGGGGGTGACCTTGTCGGCGGCGATGAGGTTGCGCAGGTGGCGGTTGTAGCGCTTGATCGGGGCCTGCCCGGTGCCCATCTGCTGACCCTTGAACCAGAAGTTGCCGAAGTCGAAGCGGACCTTGCCCTGCTGGGACAGCTCGTCCGGCCCGCCCGGGTCCTGGGGGATGAACACCCCGACGGTGCCGATGCCGCCGGTGAACCGAACGGAGGAGACCAGCCGGTCGACGGTGAAGGTATCGCCCTTGTCGATGTCAGCGTTCATCGACTGGATCTCTCCGGTGTGGATCGACAGCAGCGTCACCTGCGCCCCGGCCTGCTCCACCGCCTCGCGGGGCTGGGTCAGTTCGACCTGCTCGACACCGTCAGTGGCCAAGATCGCGACCCGTCGGCCGCGCAGCTCTTCTGCCATGGGAATCGCGCCTCCTCATAGTGTGGGATAACCACAGAGTTGCCCGGTCAGGCCGGGTCGAAACCACCCGCCGAGGGCGGTTAGCGCGGATCGACGGGCCGTGCAGGCGTGGCCGCGTGCCCACGGTGTTCACCCCATCGAGCACGAGCCCAAGGCGGGTGGGGTCAAGGGCTGTGCGGCCGGACGAGGGGGACTCTGACCGCTGTCGGTGAGCCGGGCCGACGCTGCGTCTCGGGCGATCACCGCCACACGGTCGCGCCGCGAGTGCCGTAAGCCGATCCCCAGCTGAGACGGCTACCACCGTTAGAACCTAAGCTCCTTCGGGCCCGCGTGGTGTCGGCTCCGTGGTCGACGGGCCCTGACGGACCCACCGACCCACGGACCCACGGGCCGACAGCGGCGCCGCTCACGCCATGGCGGGCTTGAGTACCACCTTGGTCCAGCCGTCCTCGCGGTTGTCGAAGTGCTCGTAGGCCTCCGGCGCCCTCTGCAACGGCAAGTCGTGGGACACGATGAAGGACGGCTTCGCGCGGTCCCGGTGGATCATGTCCCGCAGCTGCCGGTTGTAGGCCTTCACCGGCGCCTGGCCGGTACCGATCTTCTGGCCCTGGAACCAGAACGTCCCCATGTCGAAGGTGAGCCGACCGTTGCGGGCCATCTCGTCCGACGCTCCGGGGTCGGAGGGCAGGAAGATGCCTACGACACCGATGCCGCCGGTGAACTTCACCGACTTGACCAGGTTGTTCATGGTCATCTCGGGGTGCTCGACACCGAGATGGTCGTGGGCCTGGTAGCCGACGCACTCGCAGCCGCAGTCCGCGCGGCGGCCGTCGGTGAGGTTGAGGATCTGCTCGACCGGGTCGCCCTTGGAGTCGTCGACGGGGATCGCCCCCATCCGCTCCACCAGGCGCAGCCGGTCGGGATGGCGGTCGACCACCATCACCTGGGACGCCCCCTGCAGCAGCGCCGAATATGCCGCCATCAGGCCGACCGGACCCGCGCCGTAGACCACGCAGGACTCACCCGGCTTGAGCCCGGCCAGGCGGGTAGCGTGCCAGCCGGTGGGGAAGATGTCGGCGACCATGACGTAGTCGTCCTCCTTCTCTGCCGCGTCCTCGGGCAGCCGCAGGCAGTTGAAGTCCCCGAACGGCACGCGCAGGTACTCGGCCTGCCCGCCCGAGAAGGGGCCCATCCCGGCGAAGCCGTAGGCGGCCCCGGCCATGTCGGAGTCGGGGTTCGCGGTCAGGCAGTAGGAGGGCATGCCGCTCTCACAGTTGCGGCAGAACCCGCAGCCGATGTTGAAGGGCAGGCACACGTGATCGCCGACCTTGACGCGCTCGACGCCGTCACCGATCTCGGTGACCACGCCCAGGTTCTCGTGTCCGAGGACCTTGCCGGGCTCCAGGTCGGTGCGTCCTTCGTACATGTGCAGGTCGGAACCGCAGATGTTGGTGGCGGTGATGCGCACGAGCACGTCGGTGGGACGCTCGATCCTGGCGTCCGGCACCTCTTTGACGGATACGTCGCGGGATCCGTTGTACACAAGAGCCTTCATGATCTTCTCCAAGAATGGGTGCGGGACGGAATCGGGCTGGCGGGGCTGCCTGCCCCTGCTTCGGACCCTGCTCTCCTAGCACCAGGACGAAACAGCATTACGCGCGTGGTTCGGACAAAACACGTCAAGGTTCAGTGACTGACCGCCACAAGAGCCCGGACACCGGGTCCACCACAGGGCTGTTGCAAAGTCGGATGAGGGCTGCACCCGTGCTGGTCAGGGGATCTGGAGAAGCTCGAGAGGGCGCGTGAAGGTCTCGTAGGACACCCACCGCGTGGCCTCGGGGATGCCGCTCATCCCCAACTCGCTCAGCAGCGGGATCGCCAGATTGCGCAGCATCGCCATGTTCTGCGGTCCGTGCCCGCACCGCACCCGCGAGGCGTCCTCACCAAAGCTCACGTCCCGCACATGGTGCAGCACCTCGATCCGCCAATGGCCCCGCACCAGGCCCGCCAACCGGGCAGCATCGGCCCGCTCAGCGGGCAAACTCGTCACGACATAGGCGTAGGTGCGCCGCACATCACCGGTGGCCAACTCTTTGACCCACCGGTGTACCCGCAGCACCTGCGCCACGTGCGGGAAAGTGATCCGGGGTGCGGTAACGACCTTGACCGTGCGCCTTTCGGCCCGTCCGTGCCCGCGCTCGGTCTCGGCCCGGTTCTCCCGAAGCTACGGCGAGGGGCAAAGTAACCCGTGAGTAGCTTCGGGAGCGGTCTGAGGTCGGGTCGCCCGGGGGAATCTCACCCCCGGGCGACCCGACCTGAGGTCACAGATGGGGGTCGGACTGGCAGGAGTCGTTGATCCAGTGATCTGAATTCTCCGCGACTCTCGCCGTGCTGATCACTGTGCGTAGCTGCCAGGGGTATCGCTGAGCGCTAGTGTGTTGGCGTAGCGGACTCGAGTCACCTGAACCGAGTCACTGAGCCTTTTTCATCTTGCTTCTCGGAGCTGAAGGACCAGCACAGCACGGGTGATCTCCCCGGCCCGCTGCGGGCAGCAGCGCAGGCGGCGCAGGA
>NZ_JBEYLC010000106.1:0-10870 GCF_040635885.1 Nocardiopsis sp. NPDC006832
CCGCCGTCGAAGCGGAACTCCTCGGTGTAGACGGGGTCGCCCTCGGTCCGCTCGTCGCGCACGGCGATGGTCAGCCCCGGCACGAGGAAGGCGGTGTTCTACAGGCAGTGGGTTATTTTGACCTTGTTTTAATACTTCAACAGTACGTTCACCACGCGCTAATTTTTTAGCTGTAAATTCATCTAAATCAGAACCAAATTGCGCAAATGATTCTAACTCACGATATGAAGCTAAGTCTAAACGTAATGTTCCTGCAACTTTTTTCATCGCTTTAATTTGAGCTGAACCACCAACACGAGATACTGATTGCCCAGCATTAATCGCTGGTCTAACACCTGAGAAGAATAAATCAGATTGTAAGAATATTTGTCCGTCAGTAATTGAGATAACATTTGTTGGAACGTATGCTGAGATATCGCCAGCTTGAGTTTCAATGATTGGTAAAGCAGTAATTGAACCGCCTCCAAGATCATCGTTAAGTTTTGCAGCTCTTTCTAATAATCTACTGTGTAAGTAGAACACGTCCCCAGGATATGCTTCACGACCTGGTGGTCTACGTAATAATAATGATAGCTCACGGTATGCTGCCGCTTGTTTAGTTAAATCATCGTAAACGATAAGAACATGTTTTCCATTAAACATGAACTCTTCACCCATAGTTACACCAGAATAAGGTGCAATATAAAGTAATGGGTCGGCGACCACACCGGCCTTGCGGTCCTTCCAGTCGTTGGTGTCCACGCTCCACAGGATCTGGGCCATGCCCATCTCCTCGGTGACCTGGGCGACGGTGTCGTTGGTGGAACCGTAGGGCGGACGCATCAGGTCCATCGTGTATCCGGTCTCCCGGTACACCAGCGCCTGGACCGGGTCCAGGTCCGCGCGCACGCCTCCGGCGCCGAGCGTGGCCAGGTCGGGGTGGGCCAGGGTGTGGTTGGCCAGTTCGTGGCCCTCCGCGTAGGTGCGGCGCACCGTGAACGGGTCCTCCATCACCGGGTGGCCGGTGACGAAGAAGGTCGCCTTGGCGTCGTGCTCGGCGAGTGTGTCCAGCAGCTCCGAGGTCCGGCCGCCGGGGCCGTCGTCGTAGGTCAGCGCCACGCAGCGCGTCTCGGGGTCGGTGCAGTCGATCCCGTCGTCGACGGGGGAGATCTCACCGGGGGAGGCGACGCCGGTGCCATCCTTCTCCGCCTCGGGGGCCGCGGCCACGGTGAACTCCTCGACGCCCTTGGTCGCGGCGTCGCGCGCCCGCACCCCGAACTCCGACAGCAGTTCCTCGGCCTCGTCGCGTTCGATCACGACGCCGACGCGACCCTCGGAGGTGGGCGCGACCTGTCCATCGTCGAACTCCACGATCAGGTCGCCCTCGGGGCTGAACGCGAGGGAGTCGTAAAGGCCGCTGATCGGGTACAGGGACACCGCCGCCACGGTGTCCGGGACCTCTTCGAGTACGCGGTCGTTGAGCGCGGCCAGCTCGTCCTGTCCGGCGAGCAGGCCGCTGGAACCGTGCACCGAGCCGTCGTCGGTCTCGTACCAGTAGGTGCTGTGACCGACGCGGGTCTCCTCCGAGTCGGTCTCGGTGGTGGTGATCCGCACGCCCACGACCCCGTCACCGGCGGCGGTCAACCGCCACTCGCCCTCGAAGGAGGCCGCGCCGGGGTTGGCGGCGTCGAAGGCGTGCACCTGGTCGGTCAGGGTGCGGTCCAGGAAGTCGGTGAGGGGGTCGGCGTTGGGGATGGCCGGGTAGGCGACGGCCACCTCACTGTCGCCCTCGTAGTCGACCGAGGCCTCCTCGGTGCCGGGGAGCGCGGCCGTGTCCACCACGGTCGTCCCCTCCTCGGAACCTTCCGCCGGAAGGTCGTCGTCGGTGTCCACCGCCACGTTCCGTGTGATGCTCTCGATGACTCCGTCCTCGGGCAGGCCCGGTGGTCGTGTCGCCGACAGCACCAGTCCCAAGAGGACGACCATCGCGATCGCTGCCGTGAGAACGGGGCGGTCGGGGGCCATGCTGGGACCGTCTTGCTGCTTCACCTGGGGGCTCTCCACGCTCATCGTCAGACGAACGTTCGCGAAAGGACGGGGGTCTTTCGCGTAACGCTGGTATCGGGTGTGATGCCGGGCACACGAAATGGGTTCGCTGGTGTGCTCCGGGCCAAGGGGTCACGCCGGGTGCAGGGGCGAAGGGGGTGCTCCCTATACTTGCAGGCGTGGAAGGTACACACTCCCACCATCGACTCCCGGAGCCCGCTCCGGTCGGTCGGAGTGTGTCGAAAGAGGGAACCCGGTGCGAATCCGGGACTGCCCCGCAGCGGTATGTGGGAACGAGCGTCGCCATAAGCACTGGTGATCCGACCGGAAAAGTCGGAAAACCGGGAAGCGGTGATCATTAGGACGACCGGCGCACGACGTCGGAAACGCCCACGAGTCCGAAGACCTGCCTCCACCCGGTGGTGCGCCTGTGCCGCCGGTGGTCCCGCGCCCCGAGGGAGGGCCGAGGTCGTCAGGCACGTGCGCCCCGGGTGAGCCCCTCGTCGTGCCGCGCTCCTCGCCCCGCTCTCGTGGCCGGTACCCGGCTTTCGACGAGGGAGAGAAGCTTCATGGTCAGCAACCCCGCGGCCTCCGGGCCGTCCGTGCGCTCCACGGTCCACGGTTACCCGCGCATCGGCCCCGCCCGCGAACTCAAGCGCGCCAGTGAGTCCTACTGGAAGGGCAACACCACGGCCGCCGAACTCGACGCCGTCGCCGCCGACCTGCGCAAGGGCGTCTACGCCCGACTGCGCGAGGCCGGAGTGGACGACATCCCGTCGAACACCTTCTCCTACTACGACCAGGTGTTGGACACAGCGGTCCTGTTCGACCTCGTGCCCGCCCGTTTCACCTCCCCGGCCCAGGCAGAGGAGCGGGACGAGCAGCTGCGCCGCTACTTCGCCCTCGCCCGCGGCGAGCAGGGCGCGCCGCCGCTGGAGATGACCAAGTGGTTCGACACCAACTACCACTACCTGGTCCCCGAACTCTCCCCGAGCACCCGCCCGCGCCTGGTCGGCGACAAGCCCCTCGCCGAGTTCCGTGAGGCCGCCGAGGCCGGTTTCCAGACCCGCCCGGTCCTGGTCGGTCCGCTGACCTTCCTGCTGCTGGCCAAGGCCGCCGAGGACGCTCCCGAGGGCTGGGAGCCCATCGAGCTCCTCGACCAGCTCCTGGACGCCTACGCCAAGCTCCTGAGCGACCTGTCGGCCGCGGGCGTCACCGAGGTCCAGCTCGACGAGCCGATCCTGGCCACCGACGAGGGTCGCGCCGCCGTCGGCCACCTGGAGCGCGCCTACCAGCGCCTGGGGTCGCTCACCGAGCGTCCCTCGCTCCTGGTGTCCACCTACTTCGGTTCCATCGGCGCCGCCGCCCTGCGCGTGCTCAAGGACTCTCCGGTCGAGGCCGTGGGCCTGGACCTGGTCACCGACTCCGAGGGTGCCTCCGACCTCACCGCCGTCTCGGGGCTGGGCTCCACCCGCCTGGTCGCGGGCGTGGTGGACGGCCGCAACGTCTGGCGCACCGACCTGCCGGCCGCCGTCGCCGAACTGGGCACCCTCCTGGCCCTGACCGACGAGCTCACGGTGAGCACTTCCTGCTCGCTGCTGCACGTGCCCATCGACCTGGACGCCGAGACCTCACTGGCGCCCGAGCTGCGCTCCACCCTGGCCTTCGCCGAGCAGAAGACCAGGGAGGTCGCGCTGCTCGGTCGGGTGCTCTCCGAGGGAGCCGACGCCGACTACCAGGGCGCGTCCGAGCCGCGGGACGCGTCCTTCACCGACGCCCGGGTGCGCGCCCGCCTGGACGCCCTCGGCCCGGACGCCTACGAGCGTCCCCAGGATCGGGACGTGGCCGCCCTGCGACCGCTGACCACGACCACCATCGGCTCCTTCCCGCAGACCGCCGAGCTGCGTCGCGCCCGCGCCGCGCACCGGCGGGGCGAACTGCCCACCGAGGACTACAAGGCGCTCCTGCGCGCGGAGATCGACCGGGTCATCGCGCTCCAGGAGGAGATCGGTCTGGACGTGCTGGTGCACGGCGAACCCGAGCGCAACGACATGGTCCAGTACTTCGCCGAACAGCTGGAGGGCTACGCCACCACCGAGAACGGGTGGGTGCAGTCCTACGGTTCGCGGTGCGTGCGCCCGCCGATCCTGTTCGGGGACGTCTCGCGTCCCGAGCCGATGACGGTGGAGTGGATCACCTACGCCCAGTCGCGCACCGACAAGCCGGTCAAGGGCATGCTGACCGGTCCGGTCACCATGCTCGCCTGGTCGTTCGTGCGTATCGACCAGCCGCTGGGTGAGACCGCCCGCCAGGTGGGTCTGGCGCTGCGCGACGAGGTCGCCGACCTGGAGCGGGCCGGCATCCGGCACATCCAGGTCGACGAGGCGGCTCTGCGCGAGTTGCTTCCGCTGCGCGAGGAACAGCGGGCGGCGTACCTGAAGTGGGCGGTCGACTCGTTCCGACTGGCCACCTCCGGGGTCGCGTCGAGCACGACCATCCACACGCACATGTGCTACTCGGAGTTCAACCAGATCGTCGACGGGATCGAGGCGTTGGACGCCGACGTCACCAGCGTCGAGGCGGCCCGGTCGCGCATGGAGCTCGTGGAGGCCCTGGGCGAGCGCGGTTACAAGCGCGGGATCGGTCCGGGCGTGTACGACATCCACTCGCCGCGGGTGCCCTCGGTCGAGGAGATCGAGGCCTCGCTGCGACTGGCGGTCTCGCACGTGGACGCCGCGAACCTGTGGGCCAACCCCGACTGTGGTCTGAAGACGCGCGGTTACACCGAGACCGAGCAGGCGCTGCGCAACATGGTGGAGGCGGCCCGCCGGGTGCGCGCCGACCTCTGATCCCACCCCGAACGCACGAAAAGGGGGCCGCGGCACGAAGCCGCGGCCCCCTCTCGTCGTTTCTTCCGGGGAGGAGCCGGTGATTTCCTACTCGGCGCCGAGCAGGGCGATCGCCTCTTCGGCGGAGTTGGTGAGCAGGGCCTCGACGTCGTCGACCATCGTCAGGTCGGAGCCCTCGAAGTCCGAGACCTGGTAGGTGATCTCGATGTTCATGTTGGCCGAACGGACCAGCATGATCGCCGTGGGGGCGGGGTCGTCGAGGATGATGTTCTCGGTGATGATGAGGTGCGCCTCATCGCCGAGACCGTCGATCTCCTTCTCCTCCTCCAGGTTCTCCTCCGGGTAGTAGTCGCTACCACCGGTGTAGTTGGCGAGGGAGTCCTGGTAGTCCGACGAGGCGCCCTCGACGGAGTCGCTGCCGGCGTAGGGCGTGGCGTACTCCA
Source organism: Nocardiopsis sp. NPDC006832 (assembly GCF_040635885.1). Taxonomy (NCBI): domain Bacteria; kingdom Bacillati; phylum Actinomycetota; class Actinomycetes; order Streptosporangiales; family Nocardiopsidaceae; genus Nocardiopsis; species Nocardiopsis sp. NPDC006832. Next base: position 5,318 of record NZ_JBEYLC010000106.1, read on the forward strand.
ACCAGAGGCTGCTGTAGGCGCGCTCCGGGTTGCCCTCGGGGGCGTCACCCGTGGCGGTGCAGCTGGCGCGGTTGTCGGAGACGCTCTTGCTGGGGTCGTCCCGCAGGATGAAGTCCGTGGAGACCTGCTCGGTGATGGCGTCGCAGGGCTCGATGGGCAGCGCGTAGGGCGGCTCCCCGGCGGGCCCGTCACCGCCGCCGGAGTCGGGCTCCTCGGTGTCGTCGTCGACCGGCTCGTCGGTCTCCTCGGTGCCCTGGGTGGTGTCGGGACCGGTGGCGATCTCCTCGCCGCCGGTGTCACGCGTGACGAGCATGACGATCACGGCGATGACGAGCACCACGATGATCGCGCCGCCGCCGATGACCACCCAAAGGCCGGCCTTGCCGCCGCCACCACCGCTCTGGGGCGGCGGGGGCGGGGGGTATCCGCCGGGTCCACCCGGACCGCCGGGGCCACCGTAGGGCGGCTGGCCACCCGCGTACATGCCCTGGTCCTGACCGGGGCCGCCCTGGTAGGGGCCCTGGCCGTAGCCAGGCTGCCCGCCGGTGCCGCCCCCATAGGGGTTCTGCGGAGGCTGGTTGTAAGGTCCGTTTTCGCTCATGGCTCCCCTCGCCCGGTGAAGTGTTGGCCGTGTTCTCTGGGACGCGTGTGCCCATTGGTGGGTTCTCACGAGTTTCCCGTGACGGCCGCCGGCGGATCGCCGGGTGGGTGACGGCACGGGAGACCGTGGGGGAGGAGAGCCCGGGACCAACGCCGGTCCGCGGGCGAGTGCGGTACGGCGAGGAGCGGGAATTCCCCGTGTCGTGAGTGGATGCCCCGACTGCGCGCGGGGTTCTTTCCGACCGCCGAGATGATGCCGAGGGGACGGGCCACGGCGACCGGGGGTCGGGACGACAAGCATCCTAACCGTGACCTTAAGGGGAGCGGCGTAGCGGGCCAGGGGTAACGGGGCGAATCGTCATCGATTCGTTCCGGTCGAGCCACACGTCACCCTTGGCGTGACTTGATCGTGATTATCCTGTGTGGTTTTTCGAGTCGTTTCACCGGTAAAGGGGCCGTCCTTTCCGGCCCTTGGTCCCGAGAGGACGGGTGCGGGGAAGTCGTGTTCGCCGCACCCGCCGGGGATCAGAACATCGAGATGTGCACGTGGTCGAAGTGGTTCTCGGTGATGCTGCCGCGGTCCGACATCGGGCGCCAGTCGGTGTCGCCTCGACGCACGTCCCAGATCTGCTGGCGGTAGATCACGTACATGACCCCGAGGTCGTCGGCGTTGTCCCGGGCCCAGTTCGCGATGTCCCAACCGCGCTCGACCTGGTCCTCCGGGGGCATGGAACCGTTGCCGTCCACCATGAAGTCGCAGGCCCGGCCCTTGGGGTGCTCACCCACGACCCAGCCGCCCACCGCGCGGTAGCAGCCGACACCGCCCACTTCCGACCCGCGCCCGAAGATCTCGATGCCCAGGTCGCGCATCTGCTCGGTGCGCGGAGTGATGTTGTCCGGCGGTCGCATGGGCTGCTCCGGGTGGTCGGCGATGAGCCGGCGGACGTCCATGCGACGATCCTCCAGCTCGTCCATGTCGGCCTCGGCCTCGGCCAAGCGATCCTCGGCGTTCTCTTGGGCGACCTCGTCCCGGGACAGGGCCTGGTCCAGCTGGTCGATCTTGTCCTGGTTGCTGGTGGACAGGTAGTCGATGACGACCGCGCGCTCGATGACCTCGTCGGGCTCGGCCTCGACGAACAGCGACATGGAGGGGTCGATTCCGCCGCTGGTGTAGGTCGCCACCGCCAGGGAACGGACCTGCCCACGGGCGGCCTCCACGTCCTCGCGGGTGGAGTCGGCGCGCGACTGGGCGCGGTCGGCCTCCTCCATCACGTTCTCCATGTCCCGGAGTTCGCCGTTGTACTCCTCGGTGAGGGTCTCGGCGCGCGATTCCAGGGTGCCCATGTCCTCGTTGTCCCGGGGGACCGGCGCGGCCAAGGCGGGCGCGGGCAGGGCGAGGGCTGCCAACAGCGACAGGACCACCGCCGCGGTGCGGCCCGGGGTCGGGTTCGTGCGCACGACCGTCGGAAACGGGCGCGCGCAGTCGGCGATCAGCTCCCGCCAGGTGCGGACGGGAGGATCGGGCGCCCAGAAGTCGGCGTGGTCGGCCACTCGGCTCGGATCGTCTGACTGCAAGGTGTGGTCGCTCCTCGTGCCCACACACGGACCCCATAGCGGGCACGGGGACGCTGTGGACGCAGATGCTCGTCTTTCCCGGACGGGGCGCGGGGCACGTCGTCTTCGCGGGCCGCGCCGCACTCACCCCGCTCGAAGGGGGAAAGGTCACGGGACGGTAATGAGTCTAAGCATTCTCACGGGTCTTCGGGAGGGACGAGGTGATCACATCCCCCAACAAAGCCGTAGGTGTGGTCTAAATAACCATATTCGGGTCAAGGATTTTGCCGAATCGAGGCATCCGAGATGGTTGAGTTGGTGCCGTGATGGCTCCTGAACACTACGAAACGACCCCCGTCACCTTGGCGGACACCACCCGGCGGTGCGTACCTCTGCCCGGTGGTCGCTGTCGTCCGTCCCGTCGTTCCTGAGTCCGAGGGCGAGAACCCGCCCCGTTCGGCGCCACCGCGCCCTCCGACCGCCGCTCCGGCGCGTCGCCGCCGCTCGCCCACCGCGCGCTTCGTACGCTCGGATGCGGGCGTCGACCCCCACGCTGAGTCCGGTCTCCTTCCGCGCCCCCACGCGCGTGGGAGCCGTGACACCACCGCCAGACGTCGATGGGAAAACCGTGATTGACGCAGTGGGTCTCCACAAGACCTACAGGTTGAAGAAACGTCGGATCGAAGCCCTGAAGGGGGTCGATCTGCACGTCGAGTCCGGCGAGATCTACGGGGTCGTGGGCCAAAGCGGTGCGGGTAAGAGCACCCTCCTGCGCTCGGTGAACCTCCTGGAACGCCCAGACGGTGGCACCGTCCGCGTCGGGGACGAGGAACTCACCTCGCTGCGCGGCGCCCGCCTGCGCGAGGCCCGACGCCACATCGGCATGGTGCACCAGCACTTCGCCCTGCTCTCCTCGCGTACGGTCGCCGGCAACGTCGGCTTCCCGCTGGAGGTCACGGGGATGTCCCGCGCCGCGCGCGCCACCCGGGTCGGTGAACTCCTGGAACTGGTCGGCTTGGGCGACAAGGCCCGCGCCTACCCCTCCCAGCTCTCCGGCGGCCAGAAGCAGCGCGTGGGCATCGCCCGCGCCCTGGCCTCCGACCCCAAGGTGTTGCTGAGCGACGAGGCGACCTCCGCCCTGGACCCGGTCACCACCGAGTCCATCCTCGCGCTGCTGCGCCGACTGCGCGACGAACTCGGCCTGACCATCCTGCTCATCACGCACGAGATGGACGTGATCAAGCGGATCTGTGACTCCGCCGCGATCATGGAGGACGGCGAGTTCCGTGAGTCCGGCCGGGTCCTGGACCTGATCGGGACCCCCGGTTCGCTGCTGGCGCGTTCGCTGTTCCCGCTGCCGGAGCACGGGGGGCCGGAGACGGTGTTCATCACCTACCCGCGTTCCTTCGACGAACCGTTCATGTCCGAACTGACCCGTCGGTTCGACGTGGACGTCAACATCCTCGGTGGCGGTGTGGAGCAGGTCGCCGGTCAGTCCGTGGGCCGGCTCAGCGTCGACATGCGTGGAAGCCGTCGTCGTGAGGCACTGACCTACCTGTCCGAGAACGGCCTGCTGGTCGAGGAGGCCGGAAAGTGATCACCAACGAGATCCTCTACCTGGCCCAGGAGGGCAACGCGGTGACCGCGATCACCGACTTCGTCCAGGACTGGCCGAACATGTGGCCGAGCCTGTGGCTGGGAACCATGGACACCGTCTACATGGTGTGGTGGGCCACGGTCTTCAGCGTCCTGTTCGGTCTGCCCCTCGGCGTGCTGCTCGTGGCCACCGACAAGGGCGGCCTCATCCCGGCCCCGGCCGCGCGCGCGGTGCTCAGCGCCATCGTCAACATCGGCCGTTCGCTGCCGTTCATCGTGTTGATGGTGGCGGTGCTGACGCTGACCCGCTTCCTGGTGGGCACCACGCTCGGCCCGACCGCCGCCATCGTGCCGCTCAGCATCGGCGCCATCCCGTTCTTCGCGCGCCTGGTGGAGACCGCGCTGCGCGAGGTGGATCGGGGCGTCGTCGAGGCCGCGCACGCCATGGGCACGCGCAAGTTCACCATCGTGGGCAAGGTGCTGCTGCCCGAGGCCATGCCCGGGCTCATCGCCGGCCTGGTGATGACCGTGGTCACGCTCATCTCCTACTCGGCCATGGCCGGCGCCATCGGCGGTGGCGGTCTGGGCGACCTCGCCATTCGTGAGGGCTACCAGCGCTTCAACGACCACTACCTATGGGCGACCGTGATCCTGCTCGTGGTGATCGTGCAGGTCGCGCAGAGCCTGGGCGACCTGTTGGTGCGCCGACTGTCCAGGCGCTGACGCGTCCCTCTCGATCCCGCCCCCCGTGATTCCCCCCGAGTCGTCCGGTACCAACGGCAAGGAGACAACCATGACCAGGAGAGCGAACGTACTGCGGGGCGCCGCGGTGTTCGGCGCCGCGACCGTGCTGCTGGCGGGGTGCGGGAGCCCGAGTGAGCGGGCCGACGAGGGTGGTGGCGACGACGACGTGGTGACCCTGAAGGTGGGGGCCACACCGATGCCGCACGCGGAGATCCTGGAGTTCGTGAACGATGAGCTGGCGGCCGACGCGGGCCTGGCCATCGAGGTGGTCGAGTACACCGACTACAACCAGCCCAACGCCGCCCTCGTCGAGGGAGAGCTGGACGCGAACTACTACCAGACGGTCCCGTTCCTGGAGGAGTACCAACAGGGCAACACCGACGCCGACCTGGAGTACGTGAGCAACGTGCACCTGGAGGCCTTCGGTCTGTACTCGCAGGAGTTCTCCGACCTGGAGGAGCTCCCCGAGGGCGCGGAGATCGGGGTGCCCAACGACGTGTCCAACATGGGCCGGGCGCTGAACCTGCTCGATGCGAACGACGTGATCACCCTGTCCGAGGGCGCCGGGGACAACGCGGCGGAGTCCGACATCGAGGAGAACCCGCTCGACATCACCCTCACCCCGGTGGAGGCCGCGCAGCTGCCGCGTTCCCTGGAGGACCTGGACGCGGCCGTGGTCAACGGCAACTACGCGCTGGAGGCCGACCTGGCCGAGAACGCGAACGTGATGGCCTGGGAGGAGACCGAGGGCAGTGTGTACGGCAACGGTCTGGTGGTACGCACGGAGGACGCCGAGTCCGAGGAGATCGAGCGGCTCGACGAGCTGCTGCACAGCCCGGAGGTGAGCGACTTCATGGAGGAGCGCTGGCAGGGCGTGGTCATCCCCATGGGCGGGATGCGGGACGACGACGAAGACTAGGGGACCAGAGGTCTCGTGTTCGGGCGTCGAAGGCGGATCCGCCTTCGACGCCCCAGCCAGTTCGGTTAACGGGGGGGTTTGGGGGGCACCAGGGCCAGTGAACAGAAGGGGAGGGCGGGGGGGGGGGGAAGAGGGGTGTG
>NZ_JBEYLC010000107.1:0-10733 GCF_040635885.1 Nocardiopsis sp. NPDC006832
AATGCGTTGAGTCTATTATAGCATTTTAAATAAGGTTATAAAAGGGAAAATACAGGGTTGCCAAAGGTTTATAAACCTTTGCCGGCGCACACGCGCCGGACCCCGCCCTCGTTCCACCGGGGAGTCCTACTCCCACTCGATCGTGCCCGGGGGCTTGCTGGTCACGTCCAGCGTCACCCGGTTGATCTCACGGACCTCGTTGGTGATCCGGTTGGAGATCAGGGCCAGCACGTCGTAGGGAACCCGCGACCAGTCCGCGGTCATGGCGTCCTCGCTGCTGACGGGGCGCAGCACGACCGGGTGACCGTAGGTGCGGCCGTCACCCTGCACACCCACCGAACGCACGTCGGCGAGCAGCACCACCGGGCACTGCCAGATGTCGCGGTCCAGCCCGGCGCGGGTGAGCTCCTCCCGGGCGATGGCGTCGGCCTCGCGCAGGATCTCCAGCCTCTCGCGCGTCACCTCGCCGATGATGCGGATGCCCAGGCCGGGGCCGGGGAAGGGCTGGCGCCACACCATCTCGGAGGGCAGGCCCAGCTCCTCGCCGACCCGACGGACCTCGTCCTTGAAGAGCTCGCGCAGCGGCTCCACCAGGGTGAACTGCAGGTCCTCGGGAAGGCCGCCGACGTTGTGGTGCGACTTGATGTTGGCGGTACCGGAACCGCCGCCGGACTCCACCACGTCCGGGTAGAGGGTGCCCTGTACCAGGAACTCGACCTCGGAGCCGCCCTCGCCGCTCTCGTCGACGACCTCACGGGCCGCCTGCTCGAACACGCGGATGAACTCGCGGCCGATGATCTTGCGCTTCTCCTCGGGGTCGGTCACCCCGGACAGCGCGGTGAGGAACCGCTCCTCGGCGTCGACCACCTTGAGCTTGGCGCCGGTGATCGCCACGAAGTCCTTCTCGACCTGCTCGGACTCGCCCTTGCGGAGCAGACCGTGGTCGACGAACACGCAGGTGAGCTGGTCACCCACGGCGCGCTGGACCAACGCGCCGGCCACGGCGGAGTCCACGCCACCGCTGAGGGCGCAGATGACTCGCTTGTCGCCGATCTGGGCGCGGATGCTCTCCAGCTGTTCCTCGACGATGTTCACCATCGTCCAGGTGGGACGGCAGCCGGCCCCCTCGTACAGGAAACGGCGCAGCACCTCCTGGCCGTGCTCGGTGTGCATGACCTCGGGGTGGAACTGGACGCCGAACAGGCGGCGCTCGGTGTCCTCGAAGGCCGCGACCGGGGCGCCCGCGGTACCGGCGATGCTCTTGAAGCCGTCGGGGGCCTGGACCACGGAGTCACCGTGCGACATCCACACGTTCAGCTCCGAGGGCATCCCCTCGAACAGCACCGAGTCGGCCGTGGTCGACATCCGGGTGCGGCCGAACTCACTCAGGTCGGTCCGGTCGACGACCCCGCCCAGGGCACGCGTCATCGCCTGGAAGCCGTAGCAGATACCGAAGGTCGGGACCCCAGTCTCGAACAGCTCGGCCCCCACGTTCGGGGCTCCCTCGGCGTACACCGAGGACGGGCCGCCGGAGAGGATGATGGCCTTGGGTTTCTTGGCGAGCATCTCCTCGACCGGCATGGTCGAGGGCACGATCTCGCTGTGCACGTGACACTCGCGGACCCGTCGCGCGATCAGCTGCGCGTACTGCGCACCGAAGTCGACGACGAGGACGGTGTCGAACGTGCTGTCAGCAGCAACGGACACGACGGAGGACCTTCCGCAGAAAAATCGGGATGTCCGTCCAGTCTAGGGCGTTGGCCATGTTCGGGGCGCCCGCTCGGGTATGCGAACCGGCACGCTCCGGGCTCAGCCCGAGAAACCGTTCGGGTTGGCCGACTGCCAGCGCCAGGCGTCCTCACAGGCGTCGGCGACGGACTTCTGCGCCTTCCAGCCCAGTTCGCTCGCGGCCGCGGCGGGATCGGCGTAACAGACGGCGATGTCGCCCGGTCGGCGGCCGACCACCTCGTACGGGATGGTGTCACCGGTCGCGCGTTCGAAGGCGCGCAGGCTCTCCAGGACCGAGGTCCCGTGCCCGGTGCCGAGGTTGTAGATCCGGTGCCCGGGGGCGTCGGCCAGGTGGTCGACGGCGGCCAGGTGCCCGGCGGCCAGGTCCACCACGTGCAGGTAGTCGCGCACCCCGGTGCCGTCGGGGGTGTCGTAGTCGTCGCCGTAGACGCTCAGCTTCTCCCGACGCCCGGCGGCGACCTGGGCGATGTAGGGGAAGAGGTTGTTCGGGATGCCCTGGGGGTCCTCGCCGATCAGGCCGCTGGGGTGCGCGCCGATCGGGTTGAAGTAGCGCAGGGAGATGATCCGCCAGTCGGATTCGGCGGTGGCCAGGTCGTCGAGGATGCGCTCGGCGAACAGCTTGGTGCTGCCGTAGGGGTTGGTGGTGGACAGGCCGGCGTCCTCGGTGATGGGCACCCGCTCCGGGTCCCCATAGACCGTGGCCGAGGAGCTCAGGACCAGGTCACGGACCCCGGCGTCCCGCATGGTCTCGCAGAGGGTGAGCAGCGCGTCCAAGTTGTTGCGGTAGTAGCGCAAGGGCTGGCGGACGGACTCGCCCACGGCCTTGAGCCCCGCCAGATGGATGACCGCGTCGACGTCGTGCCGATCGAAGATCGCCCGCATCGCCTCGGGGTCGGCGCAGTCGGCCCGGTGGAAGGTGAGGGCGCGACCGGTGATCCGCTCCACCCGACGCAGCGACTCCTCGTGGCTGTTGACCAGGGAGTCGACCACCACCACGTCGTGGCCCGCCTCCAGGAGTGCGACGGCGGTGTGGGAGCCGATGTACCCGGCGCCACCGGTGAGCAGGACGTTCATCGATCCATCCCCTGGAAGTGAGGGTGCTGCTGACCCCTCCAGGATAGGCAATGCCCCGACCACGGTTCGTACCGTGGCATGAGGACCTTCGTCGCGGCGCTCTGTAGCGTGTGGAACCATGTCCGCCCCGTCCCCGCGTTCGTTCGCCGCCCGCGCGAAGTCCTGGTCACTCGCGCACGTGTTCTTCATGGACGTGCTCTGGGCCCTGCTCTGGTTCGTCCTGATGGTGGCGACCTGGCCACTGGCGTCGGCCTCGCCCACGGACTCCGCCGCCTACCTCGCCCTGACGGTGGGGTGCTGCGCGACGTTGAGCGCGCGCCGGGTCCGCCCACTGACCGCCTTGGCGGTACTGGCGGCACTGTTGGCGGTCCAGGTGCTCTGGATGGAGCACTTCACCACCCTGTCGGTGATCTGCGTGCTGGTCGCCACCTACACCTCGCAGACGGAGTTGTCGGCGTGGTGGCGTCGCGTGGTCCTGGTCCTACTGCTCCTGGGCACGGCCGTGGCGGTCCTGTTCATCCCTGACCTGATCTACACGGAGGACCTCGGGGTCAGGATCACCTCCTTGCTGTCCGCCTGGACGACCCTGCTGTTGTTCGCCCTACTCGGCACCGTGCGCAGGCACAACAGGGAGGAGGTCGACCGGCTCCGAGAGCACGCCCGGTTACTACGGGCCAAACGCGAACAGGAACTGAGGTTGGCCGCCCTGGGCGAGCGCACCCGCATCGCCCGGGAGATGCACGACGTCCTCGCGCACTCCCTGAACGTCATCGTCGCCCAGGCCGATGGCGGCCGCTACGCCGCGCGATCGTCCCCGGAGGCGGCGGTGACCGCGTTGGAGACGATCGGTCGAGTGGGTCGGGAATCCGCCGGCGAACTGCACAGACTGCTGGGGGTACTGCGGGAGGATCGAGAACGCGAGGTCTCCCCCATGCCCGGTCTGGGCGAGCTGCCCGTCCTGGTGGAGGAGTACCGGCGGACGGGTCTACGCGTCCGTCTGGCACAAAACGACCCACCCTCGCGCGAGGAGGCGTCCCCGCCCGCCAGCGTGGGCCTGACGGTCTACCGCCTCGTCCAACAGTCACTGGCCAACGCCCTCGAACACGCCGGCCAGGTCGCCGTGACGGTCCACCTCACCCGCTCGCCCGGGCTGATCGTGGTCACCGTGACCAACCCGATCGGTCCCGAGTCGCACGAACCCGGTGAAAGGGACGGAGGGCATGGTCTGATCGGTATGCGAGAAAGGATCGCCCTGCACGGCGGCGACTTGGAGGTCGGATGGAACGAGGGCACCGACGTCTGGCGGGTCCGTGCGAGCGTTCCCTGGGAGGAGACGTGATCCGGATCGGGCTGGCCGACGACCAGCGGCTCTTCACCGCCGGGATGGCCATGGTCATCGACTCCCAGCCCGACATGGTCGTGGCCTGGCAGGCCGGTGACGGGGCCGAGGCCGTCGAACTCCAACGCGCGGACCCGGTGGACCTGGTGCTGATGGACGTCCAAATGCCGGGGACGGACGGGCTCAGCGCCACCCGGACACTGGTGGACGCGGGCGCGCGATGTCGGATCGTGGTGCTCACCACCTTCGACACCGACGAGTACGTGATCGAGGGCATCGAGGCCGGCGCGACCGGGTTCCTGCTCAAGAACACTCCCCCGGAGGAACTCCTGGAGGCGCTGCGCACCGTACATCGGGGCGACTCGGTGGTCTCGGCGAGCTCCACCCGAAGGTTGCTCCAGCACGTGCGTCCACTATTGAGCGGCGGATCGGGGCCGTCGGCCCCTCCCGTACGGGAGACCCGAAGGGCCCTGGAGTCGCTGACCCCGCGGGAGCGCGAGGTCCTCACCGCGGTGGCGCGCGGGTACACGAACACCGAGATCTGCGAGCTGTTGGTGTTGTCCATGCCCACGGTCAAGACCCACGTGGGCAACGTGCTGGCCAAGACCGGCTCCCGGGACCGGGTCCAGTCGGTGCTGTTCGCCTTCCGCTCCGGGTTGGTGGACCGCGAGGACCTGCTCCGCGACGCCTAGGTCCTGCCTCAGACCTTGGTATGAGCCCTTTCTCGGTACCGCGATCCGATGCGCCGCGCGGGTTCGACGGTGGAGTCTCCTCGGTGGAAGGAGCCTCATGAATCACGTCATCACCACAGAGGGACTGACCAAGACCTACGGGTCGCGCACGGTCGTGGACTCCCTGGACCTGCGCGTACCCGAGGGGTGCGTCTACGGATTCCTCGGCCCCAACGGGTCGGGCAAATCCACCACGATGAAGATGCTGCTGTCGTTGGTGCGCCCCAGCCGGGGCGAGATCAGCGTCCTGGGCCGCCCCATGGACCGGCGTACCCGGCACGAACTCTCCCCCTTGATCGGTTCCCTCATCGAGTCCCCGCCGGGATACGGGCATCTGACCGGCCGGGAGAACATGGCGATCGTCCGCAAGATGCTCGGACTCACCGACGACCAGGTGGAACGCGCCGTGGCCACCGTGCGCCTACGCGACCACATGGACAAACCCGTCCGCGCCTACTCGCTCGGTATGAAGCAACGGCTGGGCATCGCCATGGCCCTGGCCCGAGAACCCCGCCTGCTCGTCCTCGACGAACCCACCAACGGGCTGGACCCGGCCGGGATCGAGGAGATCCGTGACCTCTTGACCTCCCTGGCCGGAGAGGGCGTCACCGTGATGGTCTCCAGCCACCTGTTGGACGAGGTCGACCGGATGGCGTCGGTCCTGGGGATCCTCGGCCGAGGACGATTGATCTTCCAGGGCACCCGGGCGGAACTGTTCGACCGCAGTACACCGGATCTGATCCTGCGGACCCCCGACCCCGAACGCGTCCTGGCCCTGGGGTTGCCCGCCGTGCGCACCCACGAAGGGCTACGCCTGACCGGGGTGAGCGACGACGACACCGCCGACCTCGTGCGGCGACTGGTCCACCACGACGTCCCCGTCCACGGCCTCCATCGGGTGCGCCGCTCCCTGGAGGAGGTCTTCATGGACCTGACCGGGCGGGAGGGACTCTCGTGATGCGGATGGCGGTGGGCCTGGAGGTCCACAAGACACGCGGTCTGCGTGTGTGGGTGTTGTGCCTGGTGATGGTGGTCGCCGTCGTCGCCCTGTCGGGGATGAACCTCTTCTCCGAGAGCGCCCGCGAGGGGTTCGCCGATCCGACCGCGCAACCCTGGGAGTCCCTGCTTCTGAACCAGGTGATGATCTCGGCGATGACCTCACCTGTCCTGGTCGCGGTGCTCGCCGGACGCCAGGTGGACATCGAGCACCAGGGCCAGGGGTGGTTCCTCGCCCGGGTGTCCGGCCTGGGGCCGGGACTGTTGTGCCGGGCCAAGGCTGTCGTCCTGGGTCTGGCCCTGACACTCACGGTCGTGGCGCAGTGCGTGCTGATCCTCCTCGCGGGGCTTGTCGTCGGGATCGAGGTCGCTCCCCCGATCGCCCTGTGGGCGCGCTACGGGCTCTTCCTGCTGCTGGTGAACCTGGCGCTGCTGGGCCTGCACCTGTGGCTGGCCGCCCGGGTGGACAACCAGCTCGTGGGGCTCGGGGTGGGGCTGCTGGGGGCGTTCTACGCGGTCTACGCCCTGCTGATGCCCACGTGGGTGGCCTACGTACTGCCCTGGGGCTACTACGCGGCGATCTCGCCGGTGGCGATGGCCAACGACCAATTGATCGAGGCGGCGCCCATCCCCTGGGCCTTCGCCCTGTTCCTGTGCGCCGCGGCGGCCCTGTTCCTCGGGGCGTGCCGGTACTTGGACCGAGCCGAAGGAGGTCCCGCGTGATCGTCGCCGAACTCACCAAACTGCGCCGCTCGGCCCTGTGGGTCGTCGCAGTCGTGCTGCCTGTGCTCGCGGTCACCGCGGGGACCATCAACTACGCCGCCAACCAGGGGGTGCTGTCCGCCGGGTGGGAGTCCTACTGGTCCCAGGTGGTGTTGTTCTACGGCCTCTTCTTCATGTCGATGGGGGTGGCCGTGCTGGCCTCGGCCGCTTGGCGGATGGAGCACCGAGGGCACAACTGGAACCTGCTGATGGCCACTCCCGCGCGCCCCGGGGCGATCGTGGGCGCCAAGATCACCTCACTCACCATCGTCGTGGCGGCCATGCAACTGGTCCTGCTGACCCTGGTGATCGGAATCGGGATGTTCGTGCTCGACCTGGAGGGCGCACCACCATGGGAGTACGCGGTCATCGCACTGCTCGGGGTGGTCGCGGCCCTGCCCGTGGTGGCCGCACAATCGCTGCTGTCGATGTCGTTCCGTTCGTTCACCGCACCCGTGGCCGTGGGGCTGCTGGGATGCGCGATCGGGACCGGGCTGCTCTACAGCGGCCAGGGCGGTGTGGTGTCCCACCTGTTCCCCCACTCTTTGGTCACCTCGGCGCTGTTCCTGGGCAACAGCGCCGTCTCCGACGCGGCGGGGCTCGACCTCGCGGCGATGGGGCCGATCCTGCTCGCCGCCCTGGCACTCACCGGCGGGTTGTGGGCGCTGTCCGCGTATCTGCTGTCCCGGCGGGACCTGCGCTGACCAGACGGGCGTGTTCGGGCGGGCATGTCCGGGCGGGCATGTCCGGGCGGGCATGTCCGAACGAACGCCCTACTCGAACGTCCTCGCTTCCCGTCCACTGGTTTCGTGCTGCCTGGAGGCTGTTTTGGTAGGGCGCCTCAGGCCGTGATCCTGCGGGTGGTTGGGCATTGCTCGGGTGGGTTGGTGGGGCGCCTGGGGGCGGGAGTCTTGGGGTGGTTGGGCGGGGTGGGGGTGGGTTGGTCGGCCGCCTCAGGTTTCTGGCTCTTTGGGGTGATTGGGCGTTGCTCGGGTGGGTTCTCCCTCCTTCCCCGCCGCGTGATTGTTGCCGCCCGCACCGCACGCGTCAAGGCAATGTTGAGTTGCTCGTCAGCGTGGTGGGTGGCCTTGACCCGCACGGCGCGGGCGGCGGTTTGGCGGCTATCGGGGAAGGGGGGAGAGTGGTTGAGGTCCCAACGGCCCTGCGGGCCTTCGGCCCGCTCCGGCCGTAGCCGGCCGGATGCCTTCCCCTCCGCCTGGTCTCCTCGTGGGCCGCGTCGCCACTACGTGACCGGTGAGGTAACGAAGTACCCGCTACAGGTAGGGCGGATGGCGGGCCGCGTCCCCGCGGTAGCCACCTCTGGTGAAGCTCTCTCCCTGATGATCTTGCTCGTAGCGCCATGTTGGGCGCCCAACATGGCGCTACGGACAAGATCATCATGATGGAGAGACAGCACAGGGTTGCACGGGGTTGGTGGTGCCGGTGGGCCGGTACCAGGGGCGGGAGCCAGTACCGGGGGTGGAAGTCGTGCCGACACCCCCGATGGGAGCCACTCCGGCCCCGGAATGTGACTCTGGGTGGGGGCGCGGTGTTTCTGCCCCTGGGCATGCCGATATCCCCACAGGGCACGGGCCCTTGGGGTCTGACACCCAACCGGGGTGGTCGCGGGGTGGTGGCATTTCGCCTGGCGGAAACACGTGGTGGAAGCGGATGGTGGTGGTTAGGGGGCGGTGGCTGGGGCTGGCTCGCCTTCCCCGTCCCTGTCCCCGCTGGTCTCGGTGTCCTGTCGGTTCTGGGCGTGGTGGTGTTCCCAGATCTGCCGGTTCACCTTGGCCTGCAACCGGTGCTTGAGCCGGTTGTGGGTCGAGCACAACACCTGCATGTTCTCGGAGCTGGTCACCCCGCCGTGGGAGAAGGGGACGATGTGGTCGTACTGCGACCAGCTACGCGGCATGTCACAGCCTTCGTGCCACTCGCAGTAGGGCTTCTTGAACCCCGCTGCCTGGCGGACCGGGTCCGGGGCGCACCGCTGCTTACGCCCCACATCCAACAGGGTCCGGCCCTGTTCGTCGGTCACGAACCGGCGCAGCCAACTGTGGGGGGTCAGGCGGGCCACCATCTGGTCGGGGATGACCACACCGTCCTCGGTGACGGCGGGTTCAGCCGTCTCATCGCCCAGGAAGCGTGTGAGGGGGACGGTGATGTTGATGGTCGCCAGAGGTTGGCGGCTCAGACTGGAGCAACCCCGGTGGCCCAGAGCGGTCTCGAAGATGCGCATCATCGCGTCATAGGTGCGCTGATGCTTCGGCATCGCCGCGTTCTCCGGCCCATACGGCTGCGTGTAAGCCTGCAGAGCGGCCTGGATCAGCTCGTTATCGGCCCCCGGCCCCCACATCCGCAACAAAAACCCGGACTCGAACGTGGGCGAGAATTGGGCGCCCCGGTTCTCGAACGTTTCGTCATAGTCCCGGTCGGCCTTATCGGGGTCCAGGCGGGCCACGAACCATTTCGCCGCGTCCCGCAACTGGCGCACCGAAGCCTGCGGGCACTCGGCCTTGAAACCGATCAGCCCGAATTCCAACCGGGACCGAAACCCCTCCACCGAAGGACGCTGGGCACGGAATTCCTCATCCGCCGTTTCCAGGACCTTCGCCCACTCGGTGGTGGCCTTTTCGGTGGAGGTCGCGATCGCGCACGCCTCACCCAGCGACAGGGCCTCGTTCTGGAAGGCTTCTTCCACCAGGGGCAACTGCTGCTGGTACAACGCTCGGGCGAGGGTGGCAAGGCTCTTGGCCTCGGCCGGAGAGGTGCCCCACTGGTGGGTGATCCACGCCTGGATACTGCGCTGGCCGCCCTCTTCCAACAGGGCGCCGGTGGCCTCCATGCGGGCCAGGGCGGGCAGCATCCCATAGCGGATCCGGTCGACTTCCCCATTGAGCCGGCCGAACTGTGCGAGCACATCGGCTTCACACCCGAACGGGATATCCCGGCCGGAGAACTCCACCGCCATCTCCCGCGCACCCGCCATCGCCTTATCGACCGGGGTGTTCCCGGTCGGGCGCGATGCGTGGGGAGGAAAGCTCATACTCTGATTATACGCGAACACACCAGGAAATGGAGGCTTACCGGTGGGTATATTCAACCTATTTCCATGTCGGTGAATGTGCCTATTATAGATGGGGTGGCCATTCTGGGTTATCCACAACCCCTTCCCCTATGACCGGATCCACCTATTACGGAGATGCTCCTAGCGACTTCGATGGAGGGGCTCTGAATGGAAACGATCTTGTCCGTAGCGCCATGTTGGGCGCCCAAATGGGCGCTAGGAGCAAGATCATCGCTGTGAAGACCAGGGCCGGCTACCGCGGGGACGCGCCCGGCCCCGTGCCTCACCTGTAGCGGGGCCTTCGTGACCGGACCCGTCACGTAGTGGCGACGCGCCCCACGAGAAAGCCAGACGGGGGAAGGAATCCGGCCGGCCACGGCCGGAGTGGGCCGCAGGCCCGCAGGGCCGTTGGGACCTCAACCACTCTCCCCCCTTCCCCGATAGCCGCCAAACCGCCGCCCGTGCCGTACGGGTCAAGGCCATCCACCACAGCGTCACAGCACTCAACATTGCCTTGACGCGTGCGGTGCGGGCGGCAACAATCACGCGGCGGGGAAGGAGGGAGAACCCACCCCCACCCCGCCCAACCACCCCAAGGCTCCCGGCCCCAGGCGCCCCACCAACCCACCCGAGCAATGCCCAACCACCCGCAGGATCACGGCCTGAAGCGCCTCACCATCAACCCTGGGCAGCACAAACCCGGCGGAACCAGCGGCTCCCCCAAGATCAATGGGATCACGTAGTCGGAACAGTCCACCAGCCCGAAAACTCAGACCTGTGGATAACCCCCAAGCCCAAACCCCCAGTCGCACCCCCGACCCCGAACCCGACCCCACTCACCCATCCGAGACACTCACGCCCCCAGCAGGATGTTCCCTGTTCAGAGGCACTTGTTAGATTGATCGGATGATCGACCGACTCTTCGTCTACGGAACGCTTGCCCCGGGTAGGCCCAACGAGCATGTCTTGGCGGACGTCCCCGGCGTATGGGAACCGGCGACGGTCCGGGGAGAGC
>NZ_JBEYLC010000108.1:0-10182 GCF_040635885.1 Nocardiopsis sp. NPDC006832
CTCGATCGGGTCCTGGTGCTCGTGCTCCTGGAGGACGAGATCGGTAGGACCCTCGCTGGGCGGATCCCCTCGAAAACGGGGGGCTCGTGGTGGGGGTCCATCCCGTCATCCGTCGGCGCCCTTCGGGCGATCCCGCGCGGTGGTGGGTGTCACCCGAGCTTGCTCGGGCTTGCCTCCAGGGCGTGCCGGATGGACCGAGTGAGGAACGAGCTCGCAGCCATCCGGTGCGTTCTGGAGGTGACTCCCGCCGCCGGGTGGGATAGGTCTTGACCGCCGGTGGATGAGGGGATGGGGCCGCGCCACCCCGGACCTTGGCCACAGTGCACGCCGCACCCGGCCGCCGGTCCCCTTCCCCATCCTGGATTCCCGAGGCTCCCCCGGAAGGGGAATGTCTTTTCGTGACGACGCCCAGGTCTGATGACCTGGGCGTTTTTCGCGGTCTCGGGTGTGACTGGAGAGGGCGGGGTGTGGATGTGCGCCCCTGGGCCGCTGGAGTGGGGCAGGATGGCCCCAGACATGACGAAGGGCCGGATGTGGAGTCCGGCCCAAGTCATCAGTGATTCAGATGTGTTCAGTGTTCGTGTTCGCCCGGATGCGGGGTTGCCGCCCCATATGCATCCGGCCTGACCCGACCGGCGTGACCGGTCTAGATCGAGATCGTGATGCATAGCGTACCCGTTTCGCCCGACAGGGCGAAGACTTCCCGTGGGAAGTCGTCCACCACTCACTCACCCGCGCGTGCCGGGTCGCCTCAGCCCCCCACGGACGAGCGCGTCCGAACCATAGGGCAACAGAGTTTCCCCCCCCCCTCATCAGCCAAGGTGGCGAAGGGGTCTGGTGCGGCGGAATCCGCACGTCAGATGCGTGAAGACCGGGCGGAGGAGCGGCGAAGCGACCGGTTCGCGAACCGGCGGCTCTTGTGGAAGATCAGCGGTGAGAAGAGTGTCCAGTGCTGCGGGCGCGGGGCGGTGGACTCCGGGGCCGGGGTCACCATCCGATCGAAGGGGGACCGGGCCTACGTGTCCGGGATCACCCGCTGCTCGAAGATCTGGCTTGACCCCGTGTGCTCCGCGAAGATCCGCGCGAACCGGTCGGAAGAGGTGTCGGCCGCGCTGGTCCGCCACATCCAGTCGGGTGGGACCGCGTACATGGTCACGCTCACTCTCCAGCACCACCGGCGGCACGACCTCGAAGACCTCCTGGAAGGGCTCAAGGACGCGTGGAAGGCGCTCCTGAGCGGCTCTCAGTGGGCCGGTGATCCCAAGAGGGGCCGGCAGGGGGAGCGGGCGCGTATGGGCGTCCTGGGGTTCGTCCGGAGCATCGAGGCGACCTTCGGTGACACGCACGGCTGGCATCCGCATCTTCATGTGGTGCTTTTCCTGGGTGCTCGGCAGACGCCGCGCCCCTCGATCCCTCGGAAGAAGGACCGGCCCGAAGGCTGGGTCAAGCCTGAGTGGGACCCGACCCCGGTGGAGTACTTCTCGGTGCCGGACCCGTCCTGGGACCGCTCCGAGATGACCCCGGAAGCCGCGGTGACCGCTGCCGACTTCGAGCGGATGCAGGAGCGGTGGTCGCGCTCGTGGGAGAGGTGGACGGAGAAGCACGGGTTCCGGGCCGGGGGCAAGCACGCCATCAAGTGGGATCGCATCGCCTCGGTAGAGGACGCGGAAGCCCTCGGTGAGTACGTGGCCAAGGTGCAGGACGGCAAGGAGCACGAGGAAGGGCGTCGGTGGCACGTCGGGCAGGAGATCGCCCGTGGTGACCTCAAGTCCGGTCGCCAGATGGGGGCTGGCGACGGCAGGAAGCCGAACGAAACCCCGTTCGAGCTGCTGACCAGGTACCGGAAGCTCCAGAACATGACGGCTGACCAGATGGAAGGTCTCGCCAAGATCGGGGTGGATGTCGGCAAGGAGCTGCGGAAGATCCGGGGGATCTGGGCCGAGTGGGAGCGCGACACGAAGGGCTGCCGCGCCATGGAGTGGTCCAGGTTCCTGCGGTCCGCTCTGGGGCTGAATGAGGAAGAGCCAACGGACACGGAGATCGTGGAGCAGGACGAGCACGGCGAGGAACGCGCGCACCTGTCCGCGTCTGCGTGGGCACGTGTCTGCCGACTCGGGATGGACTACAAGGTCCTCCGCGCGGTGGAGACCGGCGGGGTCGCTGAGCTGGTGGTGCTGCTGGCGAAGATCAACCTGACAGCCGACTCGACAGCGGACTGGATCGACCAAGAGCGCAAGCTGCTGCCGAACCGAGGTCGGCCGGCACCTCTGGCCTGACATGACGAAGGCCCGCCCCCAACCGGGGGCGGGCCTATTCGGCGTGCCTACTGACCGACTTCCCAGTCGTACTCCAGCGACCACTGGTGCACCGGCATGACGTGCACCGTCACCTCGACGGGGGCCCCTTCGGCGGTGAACGCGACGTGGTGGATCACGTAGACCGGCTGATCCTCCGCGAGCCGTAGGACCACGGCCTCGTCTGGTGCTGGCATGCGGACGGTGATCCGCTCGCTGAACCGGGCGACCGGGTAGCCGAGATCCGCGAGACGACTGTAGGTCCCGCCCGGCCCGGTGTCCTCCTGGGTGATCGGGGTCCCAGCCGCGATCGACCACGGGACATAGCTCGTGGCGATCTGCACCGGGGTGTCGTCCGCGCGCATGTGCCGCCGCCGAATAGCGGCCACTTCGTCGACCTCGAACCCGAGTGAGTCCGCAACATCGCTGGGAGGAGTGACCGGCCCAAGCTCGACGAGTTCCGAGTGCGGCTCGTGTCCGAGGTCGCGGACCTCGGTGGCGAAAGCGCCGCGGCTCTGGCCGCGCTCGCGGGCCTCCTTCGTGTACCGGGCGGTGGCGTTGCGCAGGATCGGGGCGATCTCGTGCACCACGGTCCCCCGGCCGCGCTCGACCCGGACCAGGCCCTCGGACCTGAGAAGTCGAATCGCGCGGTTCACCACGGGGCGTGAGACGCCGTGCTGCGCCGCGAGGGTCTCCTCGCTGGGCAGTGTCGCGCCGCGCTCGTAGTCGCCGCGCTGGATCGCTGATCGGATCTGACCTGCGATTT
Source organism: Nocardiopsis sp. NPDC006832 (assembly GCF_040635885.1). NCBI lineage: Bacteria > Bacillati > Actinomycetota > Actinomycetes > Streptosporangiales > Nocardiopsidaceae > Nocardiopsis > Nocardiopsis sp. NPDC006832. The sequence goes on from NZ_JBEYLC010000108.1 coordinate 3,061, forward strand.
CGGCGTACTTGCTCATGTGGCCTCCAGTTCCTCCGTCATCAATTTCTACCAGGGTACTTGACGTATTACGTCTCCCACGTTGTAATACCAGTGTGCCCAAGGCACAGCGTCTGAAAAGACGTAATACCCGGTGACGGACTCCGGTGAGCAGGGGTGATCTCTGCCCACCGCGTGGAAGCCCGCAGGTGCTTGAGCTTTGAGAACTGAACAGTGTGTCGGCACGCACCCCCTGGGGTGCCTGTCCTTCCCGACCACCCGCACAGCGGGTCACGCGGGAAGCGGCAGGGGCTACCAGGGATCGGAAGCCCTTGTCCGTCCCACCCGTCCTGTGGGGCGGACACCCACGTCAACGAACTGGAGAACCAATGCCCGAGCAGACCACCGCGCCGTACTTCTACGTCCTGGTCCTGAAGATCCAGACCGGCGGCCACAGCATGAACCACGCCATCGTCGAATCGCGCGGCCCGATCGACGTCCCTGTCGGGGGCCGGGTCAACCAGGTCTTCGAGGAGATCCGCACCCGGATGCTCGAACAGGCCCACGAGCAGGGCATGGGCGGCAACGCCACCACGGAGTTCTGGTCCCTGACGCCCGACGCCCTCTGACTGACCCCCGCAACGAAATGAGCCCCGACCGGATGTGACCCGGGCGGGGCTCTCGCACACCCACGGAACTGGAGTAACGCAGATGCGACGTCCCACCATCATGCCGCCCCGGGCGGGCGGCCAAACCCTCGACCTCGACGTGTCCGCCCTCGCGCACGTCATCGACAACACCCACGACCCGCTCCTGTTCGCCCCGGCCGTGGCCGGCGAGACCGACACCGAGCGCGCCGCCCGACTGGAAGCTGCGGCCGACATCCTCGACGACCTCCTGGGCGAGATCGCGGGGTGGTCCGCGTGACCGGCACCGAACTCTGGAACCGCGTGATCGTGGTCGTGCTGGCGGCGTCGCCCCGTCAGGCCCTGGAGCGGATCGTGATGGCCGTCGCCCTGGTGGTGCTGAGCGGCTGGTTCCTGATCAGCGGCCTGCCCCACGCCGTCTGGCTGCTGCCGTGGGGGATGGCGCTGGTGGGCACGGTCTCCAGCGTCCTGGACGTCCTGCTCCTCGCGCTCAACGACGACAACTTCGACGACGAAGACGAGGACGGCGAGTCGGGTTGGGAGCTGGGCGCATGACCACCCCCACCGAAGACCTCGTGGCCGTCGCGATCGGAACCGCACTGCTCGTGGTGCTGCTGGTGATCGGAGCGTTGCGAGTCGCTGCCGGCTACCGCCGCACCCGCGCCACCCTGCGCCGCTGGGGCCGCACCCGACTGGTCATCACCCAGGCCGCCCGCCGTCGCCGCCGCGCAAGGAGGAGCCGCTGATGTTCGTGCTCACCACTCTGGCCGGTCTGGCCGTGCTCTACCTGCTCACCCACCTGATCATCGGTCAGCCCTGGATCGACACCCGCGCTGACCGCGCCACCCTCGCCCGCTTCTCCCGGAAGGACCACTCATGAGTCTTCGCACCCTCGCTGACCTCCTTCTGGGTCGGCACCCGATCACCGTCTCCCGCCGCACGACCTCCGGTATCACGCACGTGGTGACTGGCCGACTCCTTCGTGAGGACGCCGGACGCCTGGTCGTCGTCGACGACACCGAGACCGTCCACCACGTGCACACGCACGCTGACCTGATCGTCGGGAGGGCCTGATGGGGAAGAAGGACACGTCGCCGCAGCCGTCGTCGCCGGTGACCGCCGAAGAGATCCAGCGCACGGTGCAGGCCGCGAAGGCACTGGAGTCGATCCCGGGGCAGGAGCTGCTGGAGGACCCGGCGCTCAACCCCGCGACCCGCGCGAAGTACGACGCGCTGACCGCTGAGCGCCTGGAGGCCGCTCTCCAGGCGGACCACCGCCGCAAGCTCGCCGAAGCCAAGGAGCAGGCGCGCCTGGCGGAGGAAGCGGCGCAGGTGGCCGAGATCATCGACCAGGCCCGGAGGGCGACGTCCCCGGCCCGCACGATCATCGACATGAGCCGCCACCAGAAGACCTTCGGCCGAGTCTCACTGGCCGCGTCCCTGCTGCTGAGCGTGGGGTCCGCGATCGGACTCGGGGCTCTGGTCGAATCCCAGGGCGGTCCGATGCCGGTCGGGTGGGTCGCTGAGGTGGGCCTGACCGGCCTGTCCACGGCCGTCATCGTCTGGCGCGGCCTGCTGGCCCGTGCCGGGACGCAGGTCGACGATCGGACCGGACGCCTGTTCCTGGCGCTGATGGTCGTGCCCCTGCTGATCTCGATCGTGGGGAGCTACTTCGGCACCGGCCCGGTCGGGGTGGCCTGCTCCCTCGGGAGCGCGCTCTTCGCCGGACTCACCTACCTGATCAACACCTCCGCCTCCGACGCCATCAAGCAGTCGATCACCAAGATCGACACGACGAAGAAGGAGCCGTCCGAGCAGACCGCTCACACGGAGACGCCCCGTGCGAGCACTCTGCCCCGCCGAGCCCCCGGAGACACCCTCGGGGAGGACGGCGAGGCCCTGGCCGACGACGTCGCCGAGTTCCTGCGCTCACACGGGCCCGGCCCGTCCGAGCACCCCCGCTCGCACGGCGAGATCGAGGCCCCTGACGAGTCGGAGGAAGGGCAGGTCAGCCCGTCCGAGCGCCCCCGCTCGCACGGCGATGAAGACCGGCCGCTGACCGCACAGGAGCGGCGCCGTCTGGAGGGGCTGAAGAACAGGGAGCGGGTGGCCGACTTCCTGTACGAGCACCCCGACGCCACCCACGCTGACGTCGCGGCCGCGCTCGATCTCGGGGTGTCCACGGTCCGCCGGATCCGCAAGGAACTGGAGTCGGGGGGCTCCCATGGATGACCTTCGACCTGTCCCTGAGGCGGACCGGTGCCGGGAGCCGAAGCGGCACCGCACCCCCGACACCGAGCGGTGCGCCTTGTGCGCGGATCAGATGCCGCTTCCCGGCTTCGAGGTCTTGGAGGTGTCCGGATGACCGCTCGCGACTACGCCGCCGCGGTGATGGGCGTGATCGGGCGGGCCTTCCTCGCCCTGGACGTCTACCTCGCCGCCCGCCTGCCGGGTGACCGCCGCCCGCTGATGTTCCACATCCTCACCGTCGCCGCGTGGCTGGGCCGCACCTGGCGCCGCTGCCTCGACGAAGTCCGCACCCGCCGCTACGGCCCCGGCCGGGGCCTCATCGCCGTCGTGATCAACAAGAAGAAGGGCACCCCCCATGTCTGACGACATCGAAGACGTCACCGCCGCTCCCGAGGTCAGCGAGGCCGACCGCGAGTCGGCCCACCAGGACCTGGAGCGCTTCTTCAAGAAGCTCTCCCGGATCAGCTTCGACACCGCCTCCGACATCGACACCTACACCACCAAGGTCCGCGACATCTCCAAGAAGTTCGCCGTCGAGCTGGAGTTCGCGGCGCAGGACCTCGAAGAGCGGCTGCGGGCGGTGCCCGGGGCCACCGAGGAAGAGACCGGGGTCGTGATCGCGAGGAAGGCGGCCAAGGTGGCCAAGCACCTCAAGCAGGCGGCCCGGGAGGCCCGGCAGATGGGCGGGGCCGCCGCCCGCACCTGGGGGTCGCTCAAGACGAACTTCGCGGACCAGATGGGCATGGGTGCCCGCCGCAAGAAGCCCAAGAAGATCATCAAGCTCAGCGAATAGCACGACCAGGAGGGGCGCACGATCGTGCGCCCCTCCCGCCTTGGGAGGAGACGGGCATGGGCAAGTGGGACGACATCGAGGTCTGGGACGTGGCACCCAAGCCGAAGAAGAACAGCAGCGGCGACTCCGGGGCGGCCCGGTACGTGCTGCCGTGGGCGGCCACGGCCGCGATGATCCCCGTGGGGTGGCTGGCGCACCTGGCGTGGGGGGACGCCGGGGCCTCGACCGGTCTGGCTGCCGCCGGCATCACCGCCGTGGGCGGCGCGGTGACCTGGGTGGCGCACCGGCTGTGCCGCGCACGCACCTGGTACGCCGCCGTGATGGCTCCGGCCGTGACCGGCGGGGCCACGGCCTGGATGGCGGTGGCCACCGTCGCCGGGGTGGGCCGGCCCTGGGTCGACCTGCTGATCCTGGGCGGCGGGCTGCTGGCGGGGATGAGCAACGTGCACACCTGGCAGAAGACCCAGAGCACACCGGGGAAGACGGTGTTCGACAAACCGCTCCCGTCCTGGGACGAGATCGCGGAGACGGTAGGCCTCAAGGGCACCCGGATGCGGGTCAAGGAAGAGAACGAACTCAGGAAGGTGGGCGTGGTCCAGCTGCGCCCCGGCGACACGGTGGAGGAGATCCAGGGGTCCCTGTCCGCGATCGCGTCCGCCCTGAAGCTGCCGCGCCGCTCCGTCCGGGCGGTGGAGGACCCCAACGACTGCTCGCAGGCCGAAGTCACCATCATCAAGCGCGACGTCCTGCGCGACCCGATCGAATGGCACGCCCTGGACGAGAAGGAGGTCGGGATCTCGCTCGCGGACGCGCCCTTGGACCTGGGCATGTACGAGGACGGTGTCCCCTTCACCGACGACCTGTTCGACCACCACACGATGACCGTGGGCACGTCGGGCTCTGGCAAGTCCACCTACGCCAAGCTCAAGGCCGTCCGGGTCGCGGCGCGCTCTGACGCCGTGGTCCTGGCGGTGGACGTGGCCAAGGGCAAGCAGACCCTGGGGCCGGTCGAAGGCGCGATCCTGTGGCCGGCCTACACGATGAAGGACACCCGCGCGCTCCTGGGAGCCATCAAGCGGGCGGTCACCGCACGGGCGGACTACCTGGGCAGCAAGGGGTTGGGGAACTGGGAGAAAGGCTGCGGCCTGACCTTCCTCCATGTCCTCCTTGAGGAGGCCGCACAGCTCGTGGACATCGAGGAGATCGTCACCCTCGGACAGCTGGCCCGGTCCGCCGGGATCCACCTGGAAGCGAGCCTCCAGAGGGCGACGTACACCAACATCGACACCGACGCCAGGAGCAACTTCAACAGCAGGATCTGTCTCGGACTGGCACCGGAGGAGGACGCCTCCAAGGTGCTGCCCGAGCAGGTCATCGACGCCGGGGCCGCCCCGGAGCAGTGGGCGGACAGGAAGCAGGGGTGCGCCTACGCGGCGGTCAAGTCCGCAGACCCGTCACGGCACGCGACTCCGATCCGGTTCCACAACGCCTCCAACGCAGACCTGGCGGCGGCCGCGGCCGCTCTGCCCGAGCAGGACGCCAAGCTCGACCCGATCACCCGCCGCGCCTTCGGTGCGGCCTACGCCGAATACCTCGCGGCCCGCACCACCGACGCCGGCACCGAGGTTCCCGACATCGAGGAGCTGCCCACCGTGCCCGACACCCCCCAATCCCTGACCGAGGACTACGACGACTACGACCAGGAGGACGACGGCGACGACTACGTGGAAGAGGAAGTCGAGCACATCGGCATCGACTCCGAGATCGGGTTCGAGGAAGGGGAGGTCGACTTCGTGCTCCCGCCCCGCCCGGAGCCGAAGCTCACCGCGGCCGAGTGCCGGGAGCGACTGGCCGCGCAACTGGCCGCGTGGGAGGGCGAAGGCCGGTTCGAGTTCCGCATCAACGATCTGATCGCGGCCCTGAAGGAGCGCGGGGTGGACCGGTCCCGCACCTGGGGGATCGGGGAGCTGAACCGCCTGACCGAGGCCGGCCGGATCATCCACCACGACGGCGGAAAGTTCGAAATCGCGGTCCAGGACCGCGCCCTGGCGGGCGTGTAGAGCACCTGTCAGATCAGGTGTCAGAACGACTGTCAGAAGGGTGTCAGAGAGGGTGTCAGACACTCCTGACACCCTCTCTGACCTCTAACTCCCCCAAAAACGCCGGGGCGTGCTGTCAGAGGCCGCGCCTCGACTCTTCGAGAGGAACTTCCATGATGACCCCCGACGAACGCAACCGGATGGACTGCCACCGGTGGCAGGTGCTCTCGGCCCGGGTCCTGGTGGACCTGGAGACCGCCGCCGCCAAGGCGGACCTGCCGGTGCTGCACTGGTCCGTCTCCAACGCGAAGCTGATCGGTCGACCGGTGCCGTACCGGTCCGCTGACGAGATGAGCGCGGACTGGAAGGCGTGGGTGAACCACCTCGACGCCGAGACCCTCGACGACATCACGCTGACCACGGGCACGAAGATCATGACGGCCACGACGACCCGGTCCCCCGGGCGCGGCCACATCGACGTCGAAGTGGTGTTGCTCGCTGACATCCCCACCGAAGACGAGGACTGAAGATCTTGCTGAAGGCCCGCCCCATTGGGGCGGGCCTTCCTGCATTCCAGGCCCACTCGATCGAGGTCGACTCCGAGGACTTCCACCAGGAGCACATCGAGATCGAGGACCAGGAGCACCGAACACGCCACTGCATTCCTCAACGGAGGGACCGAGGACCGATCGAACCGGACCGATCAAACCTAGGCACTATCAGTGATCGAGGGCGGGCACTCCTTGACACTCGCAGTCGTGGGGGTCGCGCGGCGGGGTGCCGGCCCGCCCCAGTGCGCGAGGCCAGCCCCGGCCGGTCGGGCGAGTGCGGCCGCGATCCCGGGAAGCGACCCGCCGCGGGGATCGACCTCGATGTCGTGGTCCTGGCCCTCGATGTTCTCCATGCGCTCATCCTCGCGCCGGGGTCCGAGATCGACCGGAATCGTCCGCCGGCGCTCCGATACAAGAGCTCACCGTGTGGCCCCGGGTGGCTATCTCGAAGAGATACAAGAGCTCACCGTGTGGCCCCGGGTGGCTATCTCGAAGAGATACAAGAGCTCACTCAAAATCCCGACACGCCGACGACCGGTGATCGCAGATACCTGCGCACTCCAGGTTCAGGACGACACGCCGACACGCCGGTATCCCAGATACCTGGGTACATCCCGTTGCCTGTTGCCCTCGATCCGGGAAACGGGAAACCCGCACCTTGACGGCGTACAGGTGTCGCGCCGGCTCCCTCGTTTGAGGAATGCACGGGCGTGTACCTGACCTCGATCACTAGTAGTGCCTAGGTGTGTGGCGTCGTGATGGGGATCTGGTCCTCGATCGGGTCCTGGTGCTCGTGCTCCTGGAGGACGAGATCGGTAGGACCCTCGCTGGGCGGATCCCCTCGAAAACGGGGGGCTCGTGGTGGGG
>NZ_JBEYLC010000109.1:0-10042 GCF_040635885.1 Nocardiopsis sp. NPDC006832
TGTGGCAGTTCGTGGTGCTGTACCTGTGGCGCGACTTCACCGGGCAGGAGATCTTCGCCGGGTCGTTCTGGCTGGACATCATTCCGGTCCTGATCTTCACCACGTTGCTCGCCAAGCTCACCTTCCACTTCGTGGAGGAGCCCTCCCGGAAGTGGTCTCGACGCTTCCTCTCGGAGGGGCGGAGGGGACGGCGCCCGGTACCGGCGGGCCCGCCCCCACGCTGAGGGTTCAGCCCTCGTCGTCCTCCGCCTCCTCATCCTCCGCTTCCTCCAGGTCACTCGCGGGGGCCAACGGGCCCAGGGAGGACCAGGTCACGCAGGTCTTGTCCGGGTCGGTGTACAGGGTGAACGTGTCGCCGCGCTCGCTCACCGGCACGTACCAGAACCCGCCCTCGGGCGCCGCCGGAAGTTCGGTCTGCACCTCCTCGTCGCCCACCACCACGACCAGGTTGGCCTCCTCCTGGGAGGTGTAGCCGATCGTGGCCACCTGCTCGATCCCGCCGAACTCCCACACCGACCAGGACATCAGGCCATCCCAGTTGTCCATGCAGTCCTCGTCCTCGGCGGGGACGAACGAGTTCACCTGCGACGGCGGACCCGCCACCACCAGGTTCCCCTCGTCGTCGAACACGTGGGCGGTGGGCGCGGGTTCGGGTTCGTACATCCGCTCGGCGAGTTCGCGGTCGGCCAACGGTGTCAGCACGTACGAACTGAGCCGGCGCGGACCGTTCCATTCCAGGACGATGTCGTCGGGCACCGGCCTGCTGTAGATCCCGGCGTCCTCGGGCACCTCGGCCAGGGACGTGCGCGCGTTGTCCATGTAGGACCGCAACCGGTCCCCGCTCAGCGTCCCGGCGTAGGTGTAGGTGGAGTAGCCGGCCGAGCCCGCGTAGATCAGCGTGACGACCAGGGCGAGCGTCCCGGTGACGCGTCCGGGATGTACCAGGCGGAGCCGGCGGCGCGGGTCGCGCTCCTCCCCCGTGTTGCCCGTGTACTCCCTGGCCCGCTCCTCCTTCGTGACGAGGAAGGCGAGCGCGAGGACCAGCGCGAAGATCAGCGCGGCGTCGGCCACGTATCGGGGGTCCGAACCGACCTCGCCGTAGACGTCACCGCGGGCGATGACGGTCGGGATCGCGTCGGCGAACACCAGGTAGCCCAGCAGCAGCGCCCACGCCCGCCAGGCGCCCCGACGCACACGCAGGCTCGCCACGACGATGAGGGCGAGCACGACCCACGCGCCGATGAGCACGAAGCCGATCGGGTCGAGCAGACCTCCGGTGGGGGTGATCGGGCTCCACTCGAACGGACCACCCAGGACACCCACCGGGAACACCTCGGTGAGCATGCGACGCATCAGCTCGGCGGCGGTGTCCCACACCGGCACAGAAGCGCCCTCCTCCCCGGTGCCGGCGTTCTGCCGGACCAGGTAGAGCACCAGGTAGCCCAGGGTGAGGCCGACCATGCCCGTCCAGAACCTGCGGTCCATCCAGAACGCGTACCGGACCGCCCGGATCGGCCCACCCGGGTACAGGAAGGCCACCGCGAACGCCAGGAGCAGCGGTGGCAGCAGCATGGCCTTGACCGAGAACAACATCCCGAACACGACCGCGGCCACGACCCACCACACGTACCGGGTCACGCCGGTGCGCAGGTAGCGGACGGTGAACAGCAGCGCCAGGGCGACCGAAAGCTGAAACGGCACCGCGTTGAGCGCCGCCGCCCACCAGCCCAGCACCGGGATGGTGAGCGGGGCCAGGGCGTACACGGTGAGGGGCACCAGCAGGGCCCAACGGCGACCGAACAGCTCCCACAGCAGCCGGAAGAAGACCAGGATCGCGGCGACCTGCAGGAGCAGCATGGTGCCCGCCGCCGACACCCAGTGGTAGGCACCGAAGGCGTTCTGCAGGTAGATCAGGAACATGGCCCCCGGCATGAAGTGGCCCTTGTGCAACTCCAGCAGGAACTCGGGGGTGAGGTCGCTGGAGTTGGCCGCCGCGAAGAACAGGAAGTCGTCCTCCACGAAGTACGACTCACCGAGCACGTAGACCTTCAGTATCGTCGCCACGGCGACGATGAGCATTCCGAGCTGGAAGACCCGGTCGCTTCGCACCCGGCCCAGCGCGGCGAACGCCTCCCGTGTGATCTCCCCGAAGGTAGGACCCTGCTCCTCGGCCTCCTCGACCTGTCTGCGTACTCTTGTGGTCCCGCCCTCATCGGGGGAAACAGGCGGCATAGGTACTCTCCCCGCCGTAGGTTGGCCAACCCGGAAAATGGGTGCCAGAATACAACACGTTCCACTTTTATTCCTGACCGTTGCCGCAGGTCTCGCAGACCCAGGCATCCAGAACAGGAACAGGCTTCATTCAGCCCTGTTCCGGGGCGGTCTCCAGCACCGTGGGGGTGATGCCGGTGGGGCTCGAACAGGTCCGCCGAGACTGGACCCGACTGGGATCCACCGAGCCGCTGTGGGCGGTCTGCGTGGACCCGGACAAACGTGACGGCGGGTGGGACGACGACGAGTTCCTCGCCTCCGGCCGTTCCGACATCGACCCGGCCGTGCACCGCCTGGACGAGCTCGGGCTCGCCGAGGCCCGCGGCCGCGTACTCGACTTCGGCTGCGGCGCCGGGCGTCTGTCCAACGCCCTGGCCGCCCACTTCGAGCGGGTGATCGGCGTGGACATCTCGGCCCCGATGCTGGAGGAGGCCCGTCGCCTGGACCGGGCCGAGGGCCGGATCGAGTTCGTGCTCAACGAACGCCCCGACCTGTCCCGGTTCGAGGACGACTCCTTCGACGTCGTCTACACCGACCTGGTCCTGCAACACCTGCCCACCGACCTCGCCGAGGGGTACGTGCGCGAGTTCGCCCGCGTGGTGCGCCCCGGCGGCGCCCTGGTGCTGGGCGTGCCGGACAGCGAGCGGCGGACCTTCAAGGGGCTGGTGTTCAAGTACGTGCCGTGGCCGCTGGTGGCCCTGGCTCAGAGGGTGATCCTGCGTTACCCGGCACCGATGCGCATGCACACCCTGAGCACCGAACGCCTCGCCGAACTACTGCCCGGCTCCGAGATCGTCGCCTCCGACGAGTACTGGGGCGGCGACCACTGGCGGCACCTGCGGCACTACGTCCGGGTGGGGGGCCGGGTGTGACCTCGACCGACAGCGACAGCGGTACCGGAACGCGACCGGACGGGACCATCCCGTTCCGCGCGACCCTCGGCCGATCCGTGGGACTGTTCGCGGCCTTCCGCAAGGAGCAGACGGACCCGGAGTTCTTCTACGGCAAGCTCGCCCACGACACCGTCGACCAGCTGCGTTCCTACACGCCGCTGGACGGCCGGCTGGTGGTGGACGTGGGCGGCGGTCCCGGTTACTTCGCCGACGCGCTACGAGCCGAGGGCGCCCGGTGTCTGTGTGTGGACTCCGACGCCCACGAGATGACGCTGCACGGGCGGGACGCGGACGCGAACGCCGTCCAGGGCAGCGCCTTGGACCTGCCGTTGCGTTCGGGGAGCGTGGACGTGTGTTTCTCGTCCAACGTGCTGGAGCACGTGCCGGACCGGATCCGCATGGCGGACGAGATGGTGCGGGTGACCCGACCGGGCGGACTCGTGTACCTGTCGTACACGCTATGGCTGTCGCCGTGGGGCGGGCACGAGACCTCACCCTGGCACTACCTGGGCGGTTCCTACGCGGCCGAGCGGTTCACGCGCAAGAACGGTCGGCGACCCAAGAACGACTTCGGGCACAGCATGTACGCCGCGTACGCCAAGGAGACACTGCGCTGGGTGCGCGGACGCGACGACGTGGACGTGGTGGACATCCGGCCGCGGTACCTGCCCACCTGGATGAAGCCGATCGTGCACGTGCCGCTGCTGCGCGAGATCATCACCTGGAACCTGCTGATCGTGCTGCGCAAGCGGTGAGTCCCGGTCATTCGGTCGGCGCGCGCCCGGCCGGGTTCGGACTCAGTTGGATCTCGTCGATCCTGCGGCCGTCCGCGTCGGTGACCGTGGCGGTCCACCCGCCCAGGTCCACCCGGTCCCCCGGCCCGTCCGGGATGTGGCCGAGCCGGACCAACACCATCCCCGCCATGGTGACGTAGGCGCCCTCGGGACGGTCGGTGAGGTCCACGCCCAGGTCCAGCAGTTCGTGCACGGGATAGGTACCGGGCAACCGGAGCACGCCCCCGGCCAACCTGTCGACCTCCGGCGGGTCCGGGTCGGTCTCGTCGGTGATGTCACCGACCAACTCCTCCAGCAGGTCCTCCAGGGAAACGATGCCACCGACCGCGCCGGTCTCCCCGATCACCATCGCGAGTTGTTGGCGGCCCTCCGTCATCCGGCGCAGCGTCACCGACAAGGAGAGCGTGTCCGGTAGCTGGGTGATCTCCCGCGCCAGGTCGGCGACGTCGTCGTCCCGCCCGATCAGGTCCGACCAGTGCACCACCCCGATCACGTCGTCCATGTCTCCGGATCGGACCACCGGCGCTCGTGAGTGGCCCCACTCGACCAGCAGGGCGAGGGCCTCGCCCGCGCCGGTGCCCGCCACCACGAAGTCCACGTCCCGGCGGGGCACCAGGACCTCGCGCAGGCGGCGCTCCCGAATCGCGAAGGCACCGTCCAGGATCTGCCGTTGTTCCGGGGTGATGTCCCCGCGCGAGGTGATCATCTCGCGCAGTTCCTCCTCGGTGACCTCCTCGCGTTCGGCCTGCGGGTCCCCGCCGAACAGGCGTACCACCAGGTCCGTGGAGACCCCCAGCAGCCACACCACCGGCCTGGTCAGCGTGGCCAGCAGGTCCAGCGGGCGGGAGACCATCAACGCCCACCCCTCCGCCCGCTGCATGGCGATGCGTTTGGGAGCCAGTTCCCCAAGGACCAGGGTGATGAAGCTCAGCACCACGGTGACCAGCACGATCGAGACGGGGCCGGCGTAACGGCCGAGGAAGCCCAACGGTTCCACCAGCGGCTGGGCCAACGCGACGGCGGCGGTCGCGGAGGCGAGGAAACCCGCGAGCGTGATGCCGATCTGGATGGTCGCGAGGAACCGGTTCGGATCCCGGGCGAGTTTGGCGACGGTGCGACCGCCGGGGCCCCAGGTCTCCAGGCGCCGGATCTGTCCCTCTCGGAGGGTCACCAGGGCGATCTCGCTGCCCGCGAACACGGCGTTCAACACGACCAAGACCAGCACGAGGCCGATCTGGGCCCCATAACCCTCCATGGGCGCTCCCACCATCGGCGTCTCGTCGGATCCGGGGTTCTTCCCCACCATCCCCCACGATCACACGTGCACCCCGGGCCCCGGACGGAAACCGGAACGGAGCCAAGATTCGGGGAGGCCCCTCGGTGCCACACTCACCTTTCACCGGGTTTGAACTGCTGTTCGAGGGTGGGGCGGGGTAGGTGGGGGCGGCGGGGCAGATGGAGCGGGGTAAGTGGGGGTGGGAGGGGGCGCCTCGGATCGGGAATCTTGGGATTGTTGGGCGTTGTGTGGTGTTGGTGGGGCGCCCGAGTAACGCCCCACCAACACCAAGAGCCAGAAACCTGAGGCGCCCCACCCCGCCCACCCCCAGGCGGCACGAAACCGGCGAAACCAACGGCTCCCCCAAGATCAATGGGATCACGAGATCGGTTTCTTCCACCAGGTCAAGGTCTCGGGCTTGTGGATAACCCACCACAAGCACACCTCCACCGGCTCCTAACCGCCCTCCGCGCGGGGACGGGGCACGACTCCGCCCTCTCGTTCGTCCAACAGACCCAGCGCCTTGCGCGGGGACCTGGCGTGCCTGCGCATCCCCGCGAACGGGCACTCGTCACGGTCCATGTCGATGGTGAAGTCCTGGGAGGACCTGAGGTCGTCCAGTTGCTCCCAGGTGATCGGGGTGGCGACGGGCGCCCCCGGCCGGGCCCGCACGCTGTAGGGCGCCACGGCCAACTGGCCCTTCCCATTGCGCAGGTAGTCGACGAACATGCGGCCATGGCGGGCGGCCTTGCGCACCCGGGTGGTCCACTCGGCGGGGGCACGGGCGGCCACCCGGTCCGCGACCGCCTTGGCCAGCTTCCTCACATCGGCGTCGTCCAGCTCCGGCCTCAAGGGCGAGTGGACGTGCAGTCCCCGGGATCCGGTGGTCATCACGTAGGCGCTCAGCCCGAGTTCGGCCAGGACCTCGCGGACGCTCCAGGCGGCCTGCCTGCACGTATCGAACGCGTCGGGCCCCTCCCCCACCGGGTCGAGGTCGAGGACCATCCGGTCGGGCACGCCCAGGCGCGGAGTGCGGGAGGACCAGTTGTGCAGGGTGATGGCGGCCTGATCGGCGCACCACACCAGAGCGGCGGCGTCCTGGCACTCCATCATGCGACCTGAGGAGGTCCACACGGTGCGGATCCACCGGGGATGGGAGGGATGCTGGACAAGGAAGCCGGAGCCGTCGATTCCCTCAGGGAAACGTTGGAGCACGACGGGTCGGCCCTTGGTCTGCGGCAGCATGAGCGGGGCGATCCTGGCGTAGTAGTCGGCCAGATCGGCCTTGGTGGCCCCGTCGGACCCGAAGAGGGGTTTGTCGGCGTTCTTGACCTCCACCTTGCGCCGTCCCGCTCGCACCGTGGTTCGCATCGCACCTACCCCTTCCCTACCGCCTCCGCGCGGTCGTTCGCCGGGTCTACCCGGGGCCCTACCCTGAAAACCACACAGAACATTTCATATCGGACAAACAGCCTCAGATCACCACAAAGCACCTGCCGTCATCTCGGGCCGGCCCTACCCATTCGACGGAGGTGCCGGCCATGCCCGCCTTCGGAACCTGGTGCCCAGGGGTCGAGGAGAGTCGGCTCGACGACACCAGGATGACGCCTCGGCCGGAACCCTCCCCCTGTTCCGAACCTCTGCGGTAGGCCACCGCCGTGGGGACGAGGACGGGGACGGTAAATTCGAGGTTCCCGCCCCCAGCACGGCAAGGACGTCATGCCCAAGGCTCCCGAACGCGCGCGCCGGTCCCGTCCCCTGCTCTGGTCCGCCGCCGGACTGGGACTCATCGTGGTCGCCGCCTCGGCCCTCCCGCTCTACCTGGAGTGGACCGGACTCACCTGTGCGGGATTGAGCGACCACCAGGGCGTCGGGGGCGGTCACCACGACGCCGAGCCCGCGCCCGGCTCGGGGCACCCCTTTCTGGAACCGGGCGCTTGGGCCGTAGGGGACGACTCCCATCTGGTCGGCGGCTTCGACGACACCGTCACCCTGGTGGCCGACGACGGCCCGGTGGTGCGCGCCGGCGACGACGGGCGGGTGCTGTGGTGGGTCGATACCGACGGGCGCACGGCCACCGCGGGCCAGGCCGAGGGGATCGTGCTGGTCGCGGCCGGGGGTGTTCTGGCCGGGTTCGACGCGCGTTCCGGTGACCGGTCCTGGTGTCAGAACGGGCCCACCGACCCGGTCCTGGACGCCGGGGCCGGCGATCGTGTCCTGGTCCGCGCCGACGAGACCTGGACGCTGCTCGACACCTCGAACGGTTCCGTGGTCGCGGACCTGCCCGGTGACGTCGAGGAGCACGCGCTGCTGTCCGAGGGCCGGGTGAGCACGTGGACCGAAGAGGGGTTCCGTGGCCACGACGCCGACACCGGTGAACGGCTCCACGAGGTGGCCGTGAGGGGGATCCAGGACCTCGCGCACGTCGACGACGGGACCGTGGTCGACCTCGGCGGCGAATTGGTGGCCTTCGACTCCGGTGGAGAACGCGCCTGGCACGCTCCGGGGTTCGGTCTCGGCGGCTGTGACGACGCCCACGGCGCGGTGCGCGGGTTCGAGGGGTTGTTCCTGGCCGTGGAGGATCCCGGGGGCGAGCCGGTACCGGTGGCGCTGACCGGCGCGGACGGCACCGAGGTCTGGCGCGACGGCCCCGAGGTGAACCTTTGCGGGGTGGGTCAAGGCGTGGTCGGCGACCGGTTGTTCCTCACCACCGGTTCGGTGGTGGCCCCCGACGGCCCGGTCGCCCACCCTGAGCCGGCCGACGTGGACCTGCGCCTGGAGTTCGCCCCCAACGGGGTCCTGTCCGGCATGGGCTCCACCCGCACCTTCCACCCGACCCCCGGCTGAGCCCTCCCCGGTCCCGGTCCTCGGAGTGAGCGGGAAAAGCCGACGCCCGGCCGGGGGTTCCCGGTCGGGCGTCGGCTTGATCGCTCAGCGCACGGTAGTGCTACTTGCGCTTGTTGATCTCCTCGGTGAGCTGCGGGGCGACCGTGTGCAGGTCACCCACGACGCCGAAGTCGGCGAGCTCGAAGATCGGAGCCTCGGGGTCCTTGTTGACCGCGACGATGTTCTTCGAGGTCTGCATGCCCGCGCGGTGCTGGATCGCGCCGGAGATGCCCAGAGCCACGTACAGGTTCGGGCTGACCGTCCTACCGGTCTGGCCGACCTGGAACTGGTTCGGGTACCAGCCGGAGTCGACGACGGCGCGGGAAGCACCCACGGCCGCGCCCAGCGAGTCGGCCAGGTTCTCGACGACGGTGAAGTCGTCGGAGCCCACGCCACGACCGCCAGAGACCACGATGGCGGCCTCTTCCAGCTCGGGGCGCTCGCCCTTCGCCTGAACGACGCGCTCGACGACCTTGGCGCCCTTGGCTGCCTCGGAGATGTCGACCGAGACGGCCTCCTCGGCGGCGGCACCGGCGGTGGCCTCCGGGACAACGGAGTTCGGACGGACCGCGATGACCGGAACACCGGTCTTGACGCGGGCGTGGGTGACGGTGGCGCCACCGAAGATGCTGTGTTCGGTGACCAGCTCGGCGTTGACGTCGACGACGTCGGTGAGCACCCCGGAGCCCAGCTTCACGGCGGTACGACCGGCGATCTCCTTGTTCTCGGCGGTGGCCGAGACGAGGATGGCGGCGGCGCCCTTGTCCTGGGCGAGCTTGGCGAGCAGCTCGGCCTTGGGGGCGACGACGTAGTCGTTCACCTCGACCGGAGCCACGTACACCTTCTCGGCGCCGAACTCGGCCAGGGTGGCCTTGCCCGACTCCGCACCGTCGCCGACCCAGACCGCGGCGGGCTCGCCGATGCGGCGCGCGGCGGTGAGCAGCTCGGTGGTGACCTTCTTGACCTGTCCGTCGACGTGGTCGACGAGGACGAGGACCTCAGCCATAATCCTTGAACCTTCCCTGAGTCTCTCGTCTACCTACACGAACTTCTTCTCGGCGAGGAAGTCGGCGGCCTTGACGCCACCGTCGCCCTCGTCCTTGACGATCGTGCCCGCGGCGCGCGGCGGCGCGGCGGCGAAGTCGACGGTCTCGGTGGTGGCGTTGGCCAGACCGACCTTGCCGGTGTCGATGCCCGCGTCGGCCGCGGACTTCTTGTCGACCGGCTTCTTCTTCGCCTGCATGATCAGCTTGAAGGACGGGTACCGGGGCTCATTGATCTTCTCGACGACGGAGACGACCGCCGGGAGCCGAGCCTCGACCACGTCGTAGCCGTAGTCGGTCTGACGCTGGATCTTGATGGCGCCGCCGTCGATGTCGACCTTGCCGGCCAGCGTGAGCTGGGGCAGGCCGAGGTACTCGGCGAGCGCGGCGCCGATGACGCCGGTGCGGGCGTCGGTGGACTCCGAGCCGAGCACGACCAGGTCGAACTCGAAGGTGCCCAGGGCCTGCGCGAGGGCGTAGGCGCTCTGGATGGCGTCGGATCCGTGCAGCGCGTCGTCGTTGACGAAGACGGCCTTGTCGGCGCCCATGGACAGGGCCTTGCGGATCGAGTCCGTGGCCTGGTCCGGGCCCATCGTCAGGATGGTGACCTCGCCGCCGTGCTTCTCCTTGAGGAGGAGCGCCTCCTCGATGGCGTACTCGTCGAGCTCGTTGATGACACCGTCGGACGCTGCGCGGTCCAGCGTCTTGTCATCGGCGTTGAGCTTCCGTTCGGTCGCCGTGTCCGGGACCTGCTTGACCAAAACGACAATATTCATGGCCGGTGGCCGACCTCCCTGCACTCCCATATCCGCCGTCAGGCGGGTGGACGCTGGCGCGCCCCGATACTGCCAACAATGCCGAATGCCGTTCGGTCATCCG
>NZ_JBEYLC010000110.1:0-9721 GCF_040635885.1 Nocardiopsis sp. NPDC006832
AAGATGAAGATCGGCGGCGCCGACCTGGCCGAGGACCTCGATCGCATCGAGGCGGTCATCGACGTTCTGGACGGCGACGGGTCGCGTCTGATGGTGGACGCCAACGGTAAGTTCGACCTGCGGACCGCGCTGGACTACGGCCGGGCCCTCGACCGGTACGGCCTCTTCTGGTACGAGGAAGTCGGTGACCCACTGGATTACGGTCTGAACGCGACACTGTCGGAGAACTACCGTCATCCCATCGCGACCGGCGAGAACCTGTTCTCGTTGCAGGACGCCCGGAACCTGATCCGCTACGGCGGGATGCGCCCGGATCGCGACTTCATCCAGGTCGACCCGGCACTGAGCTACGGACTGACGGAGTACCGCCGAGTCCTGGACATGCTCGCCCAGCACGGTTGGTCCTCCCGCCGGTGCGTTCCGCACGGCGGGCACCAGTTCTCGTTGCACATCGCCGCGGCCCTCAAGCTCGGTGGCAACGAGTCCTATCCCGGAGAGTTCCAGCCCACAGGGGGCTTCACCGACGACGCGGTGATCACCCGCGGTCGTGTGGCGCCGGGTGACCTTCCGGGCATCGGGCTCGAAGGCAAGGCCGAGTTCCACGACGTCCTCCGGGGCCTGCACGACTGACCGCCCGAGAACGGTGGCTCCCGGGCCGACCCACGGCCACGGGAGCCGCCGTCTTCGGCATCACATACGACCGCTCCGAGGCGGTACGCACGAACATCTGAAAAACGAGTTCCTCAAAGGAACCGATTCCACAATAAAATGGGCTCTTCCCCCTTGCGAATTATATACGAACCCATTTACCTTCATGGCCGGCGTCGAATCTGATGCCACCAGAGTCGCTTTCCCCCAGCAAGCCGAGCCGCGCAAAAGACCAAGAAGGCATGAAATGGCAAACACTTATCTGCATTCCATATGGGGAAACCTGTGGGTATCACACCGACAGATCAAGGAGCTCCTGACCTTCTCGTATCGCAGGAAGTCACCACGCGCGAATCTGGTGGCGGCCGGCGCGAACGACGGCGACGGTCCCGCTGAGACCCATGGCGGTACCGAGATCTCGGAATCGACTACGGAAGCGGATGGAGAGTCCGGTGGCCCCGGCCCCGGCTACACGCCCGCACGCCTCATCGGCCTGCTACTCGGTCCATTGCTGTTCGTGGCGACACTCGTGTTCTTCGAACCCGCGGGGCTCTCGCCGGAGGGGAGGGCGGTCCTCGCCACCACTCTGTGGGTCGCGACCTGGTGGATCACAGAGGCGATACCCATTCCGGTCACCTCCTTGCTTCCGGTCGCGCTCCTGCCGCTGAGCGGTGCGTTGGACGGTGATTCCGTGGTCGCGGCGTACGGCAACGACATCATCTTCCTGTTCCTCGGAGGTTTCTCCATCGCGATCGCGATGGAGAAATGGAATCTTCATCAACGTATCGCGCTCTCGATCGTCTCGGTGATCGGCACGAGTCCGCGTCGTATCATCCTCGGCTTCATGGTCGCGGCAGGTTTCCTGTCGATGTGGGTATCCAACACGGCCGCCACCATGATGATGATCCCCGTCGGAATGGCGGTGGTATATCAGGCCGCCCGTTCCCTGCGGGGTGGAGAATTCGCCGAAGACCTGCCGAAGTTCGAGAAGTCCATGGTGTTCGGCATCGGCTACGCGGCCACCATCGGCGGCCTCGGTACGCTCATCGGTACACCACCGCTCGCTATTCTTGCGGCGACCGTCGGGGAGCTCTTCGGTGAGAGCATCTCGTTCGGTGGATGGATGGTGTTCGGGCTTCCGATCGTCGTCATCCTCCTTGCCTTCGCGTGGTTCTACCTGACAGGTATCGCACTCAAGGTCAGGTTCAAGCACCTTCCCGGTGGCAAAGAAATCATCCGAGGAGAGAAGAGATCCCTCGGTAGAATGTCCACCGAGGAAAAGGCCGTACTCGTCGTTTTCCTCGGCGCCGCCTTCATGTGGGTGACCCGATCATTCATCTGGGAGGATCTTCTTCCGGGAATCAGCGACGGTGTCATCGCGATCGTCGCAACGGTGATCCTGTTCACGTTGCCGACTCGTAGCAAGGGAGAGCAGAGGATCCTCCAGTGGGAGGACTCGAAGAAGATCCCCTGGGGAATCCTCTTGTTGTTCGGTGGCGGACTGGCTATCGCCGCGGGGTTCGTCGAGACCGGACTCTCCTCATGGATCGGCGAGCAACTGCGCATGCTCGACGGGGTCAACGTCATCCTGGTCATCATCATCGCGACCGCGCTCGTGCTCTTCCTGACGGAGATCACCTCGAACGCTGCGACGGCAACGATGATTCTTCCGGTCATGGCGGCTTTCGCCGTTTCACTGAACATCCACCCGTACGCGTTGATGGTCCCCTGCGCGATGGCCGCGAACTGCGCATTCATGCTTCCGGTGGGCACCCCTCCGAACGCGATCATGTTCGGCACCGGAAAGGTGACGATCATCGAAATGGTCAAAACCGGTTTCTGGCTGAATATTATCGCCCTGATCCTCATCATCGCGGGGGTGCTCAACATGCTGCCGCTGTTCTGGGGGGTCGACCTCATGACCATTCCTCCCGGATTCCAGTGACCGGTTCGCACCGGGGTGAGGTCGGCCGATTCCTACGTGGTGCGGTCGAGGGATCCCTGGGCCGCGGCCACTCGTGCGACGCCTTCCGTCCGACCCCGCGGCGGTGCGGGATAGTCTGCTCGGGTGTCCGAGACGACGGCGTGGAGGGAACGGGTGCTCCGCCCCGTGCGAAGAGTGAGAGTCATCGACGCCCTACTCCCCACGGCCCTCGTGGCCCTGTCCTTCGTACCCGGAATCGCCCACCAGGGAGTCGACCTGGCGGAGCTGCCGGACGACCGGTCCTTGGACGCCCTGGGCCTGGCCCTCATCGCCGCCCAGACCGCGCCCCTCGCCCTCCGGCGCCGGTTCCCCGTCGCCTGCCTGGTCGTGGTCGCCGCCGCGTTCACCGCC
The DNA here is from genome assembly GCF_040635885.1 of Nocardiopsis sp. NPDC006832. Classification (NCBI taxonomy): domain Bacteria; kingdom Bacillati; phylum Actinomycetota; class Actinomycetes; order Streptosporangiales; family Nocardiopsidaceae; genus Nocardiopsis; species Nocardiopsis sp. NPDC006832. The sequence continues at coordinate 2,984 of NZ_JBEYLC010000110.1, forward strand.
TTCCAGCTGCTGCGCTACCCCACCGCCTTCGCCTCCCTCGCGCTGATCGTGGCCCTGTACACCGTCGGCACACTCCCGCCGCGCCGCCCCGTGCCGGTGGTCGTGGGAGCGGTCGCCGCCTACGCGCTCCTCTGTCACTCCCTGTACCTCGCGGGCTCACGTGCCACCGTGGCCGACTACTTCGCCTTCGGTCTCGTCCTGGCCGCGTGCTGCGCCCTCGGCGGGTGGGTGCGCGCCCGGGCCTTGGACGCCGAGGAGCGCCGCCGCCGGATGGAGGCCGACGCCGCTGCCGCCGAACGGGCCCGTATCGCCCGCGACCTGCACGACGTCGTCACCCACCACGTCACCTCGATGGTGGTCCAGGCCGATACGGCGGGCTACCTGCTCGGGCCATCCGACCGGGTGGGGACCGCCCTGGTCGGTATCGGGGAGTCGGGGCGGCGCGCCTTGGACGATCTCCGGCACCTGCTCGGCGTCCTGGACGCGAGCGAGGACCCGTCCGGGCCCTCGCTCGGCGAACTCGCCGGCCTCATCGAGCGCTCCCGCAGGGCGGGGCAGAACGTGGACCTGGTCGAGGACGGCGATCCCCGCCCGATGCGGCCCCAGGAGGAGGAAGCCCTGTACCGCGTCGTCCAGGAGTCCGTCACGAACGCGCTCAAGCACGCGCCCGACAGGCACGTCGTCGTCCGCATCGACCACGGGGGCGAGGCGGTCGGCGCCCGGATCACCACCGAGGGCGGCGCGTCCCCGACCGAGGGGACCGGATCGTCCCGACCCCGCCTCGGCGGCGGCCGCGGCTTGACCGGCCTGCGCGAGAGGGTGGGCGCCGTCGGCGGGGAGCTGCGCGCGGGTCCCTCCGACGACGGGGGCTTCACGGTGCACGCCAGCGTTCCCAGGGGGAAGTCGTGAACGGTTCATCCATCCGCGTCGTGGTCTGCGAGGACGACGAAGTGGTGCGCGCCGGGTACGCCGCGGTGCTCGACGCCCAACCGGACATGGTCGTGGTGGGGCAGGCCCGCGATGGAGCCGAGGCGATGAGCGTCATCCGGGACCTACGGCCCGACGTGGCGGTGATGGACATCCACATGCCCCACATGAGCGGTATCGAGGTGACCACCGCTCTGGCGGAGCCGCCGGACCCCCACCCGGTACGGGTTCTGATGGTGACGACCTTCAACCTGGACGAATACGTCTACGAGGCGCTGCGGGCCGGCGCGAGCGGGTTTCTTCTGAAGGGCGCCCCGTTGCCCGAGTTGATCGCGGGCGTGCGCACGGTCGCGAAGGGCGAGGCCCTACTGGCGCCCTCGGTGACCCGGCGGCTCATCGGCGAATACGCCCTGCGGATCCGCCCCGCCGATCCCGCCCCTCCCGTGGTGCGCCACGATCCGCTCACCGAGCGCGAGAACGAGGTGCTGCTCCTCATGGCGGAGGGACTGTCCAACGGGGAGATCGCCGAGCGGATGACGATCGCGCATGAGACCGTCAAGACCCACGTGTCGCGGATCCTCACCAAACTTCGACTGCGCGACCGGGTCCAGGCCGTCGTGTTCGCCTACCGCTCGGGACTGGTGCGGCAGGGCTGAGGGCCGAATCCCCCTGGAGAGCTACCGAAGCGCGCTCGCGCGGGTGATGTGGTCGTCGGGCCCCCTTCCCTAGCGTTGGGGACAGGTCAAAGCGCCCCCGCGCCCCACGTTCTTGGAAGTGATCCCGACATGTCTCATGACACCGCACCCGTGTCCACCCCTCGCAGGTTCCTGCGAACGGCCTCGCGTCTGGTACTCGTCCTGCTCCTGGTCGGCGCCCTGGCCGCACTCCTCCCGACCGTGACGGGCGCGGCGGGCACGTCGGTGTGGGCCCTGCCCCTCGGCATCGCGATGGCGGTCCTCGGTCTGTGGGCCTACCGGATCGTGATCCGCCGGGTCGAGGGGAGGGAGCCGCTGGAACTCTCCCGTGAGGGCGCGGCCCACGGCCTTGGGTGGGGGACGGCGGCCGGGATCGGCGTGTTCACCGCGACCATCGTGGCCATCGCCGTCTTCGGGGGCTACCGGATCACCGGTTGGGGGTCGTTCGAGGCGTTCCTCGCCGTGTGCGGACTGATGTGCGCGGTCGCGGTCGCGGAGGAGTTGCTGTTCCGCGGGGTGATCTTCCGAGTCGTGGAGGAGGCCACCGGGACCTGGGGGGCACTCGCCATCAGCTCCGTGCTCTTCGGCGGGCTGCACCTGGTCAACCCGAACGCGACCCTGTGGGGCGCACTGGCCATCGCCCTGGAGGCCGGTCTCATGCTCGGCGCCGCCTACGCGGCCACGCGTTCCCTGTGGCTGCCGATCGGCCTGCACCTCGGCTGGAACACGGCGCAGGCCGGGGTCTTCGGCACCGCCGTCTCCGGCAGTGAGGACGCCTTCGCCGGGCTGTTGGCGGGGGAGACGAGCGGTCTCACCATGATCAGCGGGGGCGCCTTCGGCCCCGAGGGCAGTGTCTTCGCGGTGCTGTTCTGCGGCGCGATCACGGTGTACCTGCTGCGCGTGGCCCACCGCAAGGGCCACATCGTGCCCCGGCGCGCGAGCCGGGTCTGAGCGTCGGATCCGAGGCGGCGCCGCCTGGGACACGGAACGTTTGAGTCATCGGGATCGCGGCCAGGGCAGAGGAGAGCACCGCTTTCGAAGGGGGAAACCATGTCCGAACACATTCCGTCGTTGCGCGTCTTCGCCTCACCGAGCCGTTACGTCCAGGGGCGGGGCGCGTTGGAGGAACTCGGTTCCCTGGTGGGCGCGCTGGGAAAGAGACCCTTGGTCCTGACCGACGACGTGGTGCGTGGTCTGACCGGCGAGATCCTGGAACGTACCTTCGCTCGGGCGAAGGTGCCGCTCACCTTCGAACGGTTCGGGGGGACACCCACCCGGGCGGAGTCGGAACGAGTGGCCGAGGTCATCGGGAAGGGCGGCCACGACGTCGTCATCGGCCTCGGTGGCGGCGCCGCGATCGACGCGGCCAAGGCAGCCGGTGACAACGCGGGTGTCCCGTGGGTGAGCGCGGCGACGGTGGCCTCCACCGACGCCCCCACCTCGGCCCTGTCCGTGGTCTACACCGAGGAGGGCTCCTTCGAGTCCTACCGGTTCTATGGCCGCAACCCGGCTCTGGTGGTGGTCGACACCCAACTCGTGGCGCAAGCTCCCACGAAGTTCCTCGCAGCAGGTGTCGGGGACGCGTTGGCCACCTGGATCGAGGCCCGTGCCCTTCGGGGTACCGACGCGGCCAACATGGTGGAGGGTCGCCCCACCCGGGCCGGGACCACCTTGGCCCGGTTGTCCTGGGACATCCTGTGGGAATCCGCGCTGCCCGCGTTGGACGCCGTGGACCGGAACCTGGTGACCCCCGACGTCGAAGCGGTCGTCGAGGCGACCACGCTCCTGTCCGGACTGGGCTTCGAATCCGGGGGGCTCGCGGCCGCGCACGCGGTGCACGACGGCCTCACCGCGGTCGACGAGACCCATCACCTGGCGCACGGGGAGAAGGTGAACATCGGCTCCCTCACCCAGCTGTTGTTGGAGGGTGCCGCCACCGCCGAGGTGGAGGAGTTCGCGGAGTTCACCGCACGGGTGGGGCTTCCCACCACACTCACCGAGGCGGGCTTGGGCGACGCCGACGATTCGGTGTTGGACCGGGTGGTGGAGGCCGCCATGGCTCCGGAGGAGACCATCCACAGGTTGCCCTTCACCCCATCGCACCGGGACGTGCGGGACGCGCTCCGTGCGGTGGAGGGGGTCGGCCGACGGGTCCGTGAACGCGCGGGGCTGGGAGAGCCGCGGTCGCCCGAGAAGGGTTGAGTCGACGAGGGTGCGGGACGGAAGGGGACGGGTCGGAGGGGCGGCGCGGGGAACCATGGCAGACTGGACCTTTGCCCTCCGACCTAGACACCGCACACGAGAAACGGGCCCATGGACAACTTGGAAATCATCGAAAGCGCCTCCGATCCGGCGGTCCGAAGGATCCTCGATGTCACCAAGAGTTCCAGGGCCAACATCAAGACGACCCTGATCGAGGACCCCGAGCCCCTCGTCCAGTGCCTCAAGGCCGGTGTGGAGTTCGCCGAGATCTACGGGATCGAGACCCAGCCGCCGCCCGAGGAGCTGATGGACCTGTGCCGGGAGCGGAACATCCCGGTCCGGTTGTTCGCCACCTCGGTCGTCAACCAGGTCTTCAAGGGCGAACGCAAGCCCAAGACCTTCGGTATCGCGCGGGTGCCGCGGCCGTCGCGGTTCAGCGATCTCGCCAAGCGCGGCGGGGACGTCATCGTGCTCGACGGGGTGAAGATCGTCGGCAACATCGGTGCCATCACGCGTTCGGCGCTGGCCTTGGGCGCTTCCGGGATCGTGCTCGTCGACAGCGACCTCACCAGCGTCGCCGACCGACGACTGATCCGTTCCAGCCGCGGTTACATCTTCTCCCTGCCGGTGGTCCTGGCCACTCGCGAGGAGACCATCGACTTCGTCCGCAAGGAGGGTGTCCCGATGGTGGTGCTCGACGCCGACGGCGAGGTTCCGCTCAAGTCCCTCGGGGACAACCCGGATCGGCTCGCGCTGCTGTTCGGCGGTGAGAAGGGCGGCGCTTCGGAGATGTTCGAGGAGGCGGCCTCCGCTTCCATCTCCATCCCGATGCTCACCTCCACCGAGTCCCTCAACGTGTCGGTGTCGGTCGGCATCGTGCTGCATGAGCGGACCGGTCCGAACTTCGCGGCCCACAGGGCCGACCGCCGCTGAGCGTAGGGGGCCGCTCCGAGATCGGAGCGGCCCCCTACCGTCTACTTCAGGCCCTTGCGGGCCAGCAGCGGCTCCATACCGGGCTCACGGCCCAGGAACTCGGTCACGGCCTCCATCGGGTCGACGCTGCCGCCCACGGCCAACACCTTGCGCCGGAAACGGTCGCCGTTCTCCCGGAGCAGTCCGCCGTTGGCCTTGAACCACTCCACGCTCTCGGCGTCCAGCACCTCACTCCACACGTAGGAGTAGTAGCCGGCGCTGTAGTCGTTGGAGAACACGTGCATGAAGTACGAGGTCCGATAGCGGGGGTGGACCAGCGGGTGCAGGGCACCCACCTTCTCCAGCGCCTCGTTCTCGAAGGCCAGGGCGTCGTCCACGGTCGTCCCGGGCTCGATGCGGTGCCAGGACCAGTCCAGCAACGCGGCGGCCAGGTACTCGAAGGTGGAGAAGCCCTGGTTGAACTTCTCCGCCGCGCTGAGCCGCTCCACCAGTTCGGTCGGGACGGGCTCGCCGGTCTCATGGTGCTTGGCGTAGTTGGCGAGGATCTCCGGCCAGGTCGCCCACATCTCGTTGACCTGGGACGGGAACTCCACGAAGTCGCGCGGAACGCTCGTGCCCTCCACCCGCGGGTAGCGAACCGCCGACAGCAGTCCGTGCAGGGCGTGGCCGAACTCGTGGAAGGCGGTCTCCACCTCGTCGAAGGTGAGCAGGGTCGGCCCCGACACCGGCTTGGTGATGTTGAGGTTGTTCACCACCACGGGCCGCTCGTCCATCAGGTAGGACTGCTCGACGAGGTTGTGCATCCACGCGCCACCGCGCTTGGTCGGCCTGGCGTAGGGGTCGAACAGGAAGAGACCCAGCGCGTCACCGTCACCGTCACCGTCGAAGACCTCCCACACCCGCATGTCGGAGTGGTATCCGCGCAGGTCGGAGCGTTCGGTGAAGGTGACGCCGTACAGGCGCGTGGCCGCGTACAGGACCCCGTCCTCGATCACCCGGCCCAGCTCGAAATAGGGGCGCAGGGCGTTCTCGTCGAAGTCGTAGCGGGCCTTGCGGACCTGCTCGGCGTAGTACGGCCAGTCCCACGGCTCGATGTCGTGACCGGCGTGCTCGGCCAGCGCGGCGGCCTCACGTTCGACGTTGCGCCGTGCCGGCCCCACCAGCTGACCGAGACGCTCCTCGACCGCGTCGACGGTCTTGGCGGTCTGGTCCGCGACCTTGTAGGCGGCGTGGTCGGGGTAGCCGCGCAGTCTGGCCTGCTCGGCGCGGATCGTCGCGACGCGCTTGGCGATCTCCAGGTTCTCCGGGGCGCGCTCCACGCTGAGCTTGTAGAGCTTCTCGCGAGTGGCGCGGTCGTTCAGCCGGGCCAGGGCCGGCTGAACGGTGGTGTTGAGCAGCGGCAGCACGTACTCGCCATCGTTCTCGATGGCTTGGAGCCAGGCCTCGTCGAGCCCGTCGAGGTCGGAGACGTCCCGGGTGACCAGGGCGGACTCGGTGGAGGCCCGGACCAGGTCACGGGCGAACTCCGTGCCGAGCTCGGAGATCTCGGTGTTGAGTTCGCGCATCCGCTCCTGTTCGGCGTCGTCCAGGTCGGCGCCGGCCTGGACGAAGTCGAGCCGGTACCGCTCCAGTAGCCGGGATTCCTCCGGATCGGTGGTGGTGACCCGCTTGATGCGCTCCCAGAGCCCGCGGTCGAGCAGGATGGCGTCCTGGTGCTGGGTGGCCCTGGGGGCGAGTTCGGCTTCGAGTTCCTGGATGGCGTCGGTCGCGTCCGAACCTGCGAGGGTGTGCAGGACGGTCTCGACCCGCCGCAACGTGCGCCCGGAGCGTTCCAGGGCGGCGATGGTGTTCTCGAAGGTGGGTTCGGCGGGGTCGGCGACGATCGCCGCGACCTCGGCGAGGTGCTCGGCCACGCCCTGGTCGAAGGCGGGCCGGTAGTGCTCTTCGCGGATCCTCGCGAAGTCCGGGAGCCCGTAGGGCA
>NZ_JBEYLC010000111.1:0-9612 GCF_040635885.1 Nocardiopsis sp. NPDC006832
CACGACCTCACCTGAGCGTCGGGTCCGTCTGGTCACCGAGTTCGACCTGTCGGGCGGTGACCGGTGATGGATTCTTCCCGCTGGTCCCGCTGGACCACTATCGTCGCTGTTCTGATGCTGGCCGTGATCGCGGCTGTGGTCTCGTACTCGCACATGTACGAGTTGGCGCTGCGCCATGGAGAGCCCGAGTGGCGCGCGGCCCTGTTCCCGCTGTCGGTGGACGGCATGATCGTCGCCTCCTCCATGACCTTGCTCAGCGACGCCCGTAACGGCCGCAAAGGCGGTTTGCTTCCCTGGACGCTGTTCATCATTGGCTCCGGCGCTTCCCTGGCCGCCAACGTGGCGGTGGCCGACCCCACCATGTGGTCGAGGATCATCCATGCCTGGCCGAGCTTCGCGCTGATCGGTGCGTATGAGCTGCTCATGCGAGCGTTCCGCACGGCAGCGCGGAGCGTACGCAGTGCTGACGCAGCGCGTACGCACATGGGTGATGAACGTCTTCTCCAGGACCATACGGATGCGGAGACTGCTACTGAGGAGCCCCAGGGGGGTCGGCACCTGCATGTGGTGCAGGAGCAGGCTGGGGCCTCAGAGAACATCGATCCGGTTGAGGCAGGCACCCATGATCGGCTTCCCCCTAAGAGCTCATCTCATTTGGAAAGTCTGCGGAAGCAAATCAACGTGCAAGCGATACCGGTGAACGCGAGGAAGTGTTCGGCTTTGCGCTCGTAGCGGCGGTGGAGTCGGCGGCATCCGGCCAGCCAGGCCATGGTGCGCTCGACCTGCCAGCGGTGCCTCCCCAACCGCTTCGAGGATTCCACACCCTTGCGGGCCAGGCGATGGACGATTCCGCGTTCACGCAGCCATCGGCGCAGGTGGTTGTAGTCGTAGCCCTTGTCGCCGTGCAGCTTGGCCGGTTTGCGTCGCCTGCGGCCTCGCCTGGACCTGATGGGCGGTATCGCTCGCACCAGCGGTTGCAGCGCTTGGCTGTCGTGCAGGTTCGCACCCGAGATCGCCATCGAAATCGGAAGCCCGGTCCGATCGGTGATCAAGTGGATCTTCGACCCTTTCTTGCCCCGATCGACAGGATTCGGACCTGTCAGCTCCCCCCTTTGAGAGCACGCATGTTCACCGAGTCGACTGCACACCGCGACCAGTCCAGCTCACCACGGGAACCGAGCTCGACCAGCACCAGGCGGTGCAGCTTCGCCCACACACGGGCCCGGCTCCACTCAGTGAAACGCCGGTGTGCGGTAGGCCCGGAGGGGCCGAATACCGGTGGGAGTTGGGCCCACGTGCAGCCGGTGGTCGCCACGAAGATGATCGCAGCCAAGACCTCGCGGTCCCCGTGTCTGCGCCGCCCACCACCTTGAGGTCGGGTGGGTGCCTCGGGCACCACCCGCTGAAACAGTTCCCACAGTCCGTCCGGCACCAAACGCTCAACCATCGACACCGGTCCAGGTTATCGAGAATCCAAATGAGATGAGCTCTTAGTGGAGGATGGCTTCGCCGGACCAACTTCCAGTACCGGTTCTGGCGTCCGGCATGGGATGGGGACCCGAACGAGCAGGCATGGATGCGGCAGTCACTTGTTGAGGGGATCACGTTCCATGAAGCCGGTCGACACACTCACCGCACGTGGTTGGCTGAAGACGGGATCCCGGAGGTGGCGCGGGCCGCTCGATTGGGGCACAAGCTCCCGGGGATGGCCCAGGTCTATGAACACGTGACCCCCGTGATGCTGAAACAAGTACTCAGAGTGCTCGAAGCGCGGTGGCTAGGGAGCGTCAGCTCCCTGACCGAGGTGGAACGTGATCACCTCTTCGTGATGGCGCCCATACTCGAAGAGCAGTACCGTAAAGACATCAATGATGGGGTCCCTTCGGGGGCCACTGGGGGCTGATCTCCCAAATGTCTCCCATCCGGGAGACCGGCCCTTCAGTAAAAAGAATCAGAGCAACCTTCTGACCTGTGATGATGCCGGTGCGCCAGGCTTACATGTGCTTTGTGGTGTTTATGCCCGTCTGAGTGGGTTCAGCCCGCCGGAGCGGGTTCGGCCCGGCGCGCTCGACCGGCGCCGCCCAGCACGTTGAAGAACACGTTGAGCACCAGCGCGGAGGCGGTGGCGGTGACGATCCCCGAGTGCAGGATCATCGTCGCCCACTCCGGGAACCCGGAGAAGAAGTCGGGCGCGGCGATCGACAGGATCCCGAACCCGAGCGAGACCGCCACGATGACCAGGTTCTGGTTGTCCTCGTAGTCCACCTTGCCGAGGGTCTGGATGCCCGCCGCAGCCACCGAGCCGAACAGCACCAGGCCGGCGCCGCCCAGGACGGGGGAGGGGATCATCGCCACGACCCGGCCCAGGATCGGGAACAGGCCCATCGCCACGAGCAGCACCGCTCCGGTGGCCACCACGTAGCGGCTCTTGACCTTGTTCAGCGCGATCAGGCCGATGTTCTGGCTGAACGTGCTGCCGGGGAAGGAGTTGAGCAGCGGGCCCACGACCGCGGTGAGAGCGTCGGCCCGAAGGCCGTCGGCCAGGCGACGGCCGTCGACCTTCGAACCCACGACCGTGCTGACGGCGAGGATGTCCGCCATGCCCTCGGACAGGATGACGACCATCATGATGCACATCGTGATGATCGCGGCGACCTGGAACTCCGGCTGCCCGAAGTGGAAGGGCGTGGGTAGTGAGAAGACCGCGCCCTCGCCCACCGCGGCGAAGTCGACCGCGCCCAGGGCGGCGGCCAACAGGGTGCCCAGCACCAGGCCCAGCAGGATGGAGGCCCTGCCCCACACACCGCGCAGCACCTTGGACAGCACCAGGATGATCAGCAGGGTCGCCCCGCCCAACAGCAGGCCCGTGTCGGTGGGGACGTTGTCCTCGGAGTTGTCGGTGATCCAACCGACCGCCACCGGGATGAGGGACAGGCCGACGACCGTGATCACGCTGCCGGTGACCACCGGCGGGAAGAAGCGGATGAGACTCGCCATCACCGGCGCGATGAGGACGCCGAACAGCCCGGCGACGATGGAGGCGCCGAAGACCGCGGGCAGGCCGTTGGACTCCCCGATCGCGGTCATCGCGGTCACCGGGATGAACGATGCGCCGATGACCAGGGGCATGCGCATGCCGAAGCGCCACACGCCCAGCGTCTGGATGAGCGTCATCAGGCCGCTGACCAGCAAGGCGGCGCTGATGATGAGGCCGCTCTCCACCGGATCCAGACCCACCGCCGCGGCCATGATCAGCGGTGGGGTGATGACCCCGGCGTACAGGGCGAGGATGTGCTGGACGCCGTAGGTGATCATCAGCCGCAGCGGTGGACGTTCGTCCTCGGGGCGCTCGCTGATGGCGGGGTCGGGCTTCATCGTGGTGGGGCCTTCCGGGATCGTGCGGTCTCGTCATGAATCATCGGATGATCCGAACAAGTGCGCAAATTAGGGGTGAACTCTTAGAGGAACACACCAAAGCGTACGGAAGTGGGCGAATGACCTTGGGTGATCGAGGGCGGTCGACCCGAACCCCCGAGAGAGACCCCGCATCCGTTCACCCGGCGGCCTTCCCGGGCCATCCCGGGGACGCGAACGGGGCCACGGATCGAACCCCGCGACCCCGCTCATCCCCGAATCGACGTGACGAAGAACGCCCTCTCGCCGCCGGCCAGGTTCACCCCCGGTCGTCACCCCGCAGCACCCGAGCCGCCAGGTCGGGGGCCAGCGTTCCGTACCCGGTCGCCGCCCACACGCTCTCCCGCGCCGGTACCGCGTAGTAGGGCACCGCGACGCGCCCGCTCGATGCCAGGACCGTCATGGGGACCCGGTGCTCCTTCAAGTCGCGTCGGCAGCGCGCACAGGCCCTCACCGTGACCGAACGGTGCGAGGCCGGCGCCCGCCAACGGGCCTTGCCCGTCTGGCCCTCGTGCCGGGGATCGAAGAAGCAGTGCCGCGGCGTGGAGTCGCCCGACAGCGCGGCCTCACAGTGATCCAGCAGCACGCGCGCGCCCACCAGATCCGCCATGTCCTCGGCCGTGTCCAGCACCTTCGCGGCCGCCTCGTAGGCCTCCAGAGCGGTGGTCGCCCGCGCGTGGTTCCCGGAGAACCGGGACACCCGACGGCCGTAAGAGACCAGCGCCGGCTCCAGTTCCCGCCGTGTGGTCTCCTGCTCGGTGGAGTCCACCGTTCCCACTACGGCCTCCGACAACGGCATCACCCGCAGTGGACGACGGGATCGGCGACGCATCCCCCAGACCACCAACGCGAGCAGCGGGAGCGCGGCCAGGCCCCACAAGAGGGCGGTGGCCAGACGCGGGTCGAGCACCGGACCCGCGGAAAGGCATGCGTGCTCACGCGCCGCCACCCGTTCGTCCCCGAGCATGTCCAAGGCGACATGCAGACGTTCTTCCAGGTCGGCCCGGATCATGTCGGGCCGTTGTTCGAGCACCTCCAGGGTCTGCTTCAACGTGACCCGCGAAACCCCGGAGCGGTCGTCGCTGGAGCGGCGTCCGACCACCGGGCCACCATCGCCGACGGCCAGGAAGACACCGGGGCCCTCGCTCCGGCCGATCAGCGCGGTGACCATCGACTCCGGGGCCTCACGCCAAGGAGTCACCGCGATGTACACGTTCAGGTCCTCGTCGACGATGCGTTCGCGCAGTTCCCGAGCCTGTTCGTCGGAGAGCGCGGCGCCCCTGGAGGGATGTACGTACACCGGGTCCTCTGCCAGGTGTTCGGCGACGGTCGACGGTGACAGTGAAGACTTCGTGTCGGCCATGGCCGCGGCTGTGGGCCACAGAACGAGCAGGACCAGCAGCAGAGCCGGAAGCGTTCGATACACGGGTCAGACTCCGATCAGTGCGCGGGCCCGTGCGAAGGGCTCCTGCTTGGCGAGGGCGATCCGCGCCCAGGGGTCATCGATGTCGTGGATGAAGTGAGGGCGCCGGTTGTGGCGGAGGACCATCGCCTCGGACTCACGCACGTCCGCGTTCCGGCATCTTGCGCAGACCGGCCAGGTACGCCGGCGGCCCCCGAGGTAGAAGGAGCGCGGTCGCGACGCGGGGTCGTGAAGGGGGTTGACCCGGCAGGGGAGCGTCTCTCCCCTATCGGGCGCGACGAGCGCCCGCCGTCCGTGCCGGGCCAGGACCATCCCGCAGACCAGAGCGGTCACGGGAAGCCCATGGGAGGAGGCGATCAGACCGGCGGCGTCGTAGGCCTCGCGGGCACGGGGAAGCCCCGCGTGCTCCGCGGGTGCCGCCTCGAACTCACGTCGCAGGAGACGCAGTTCCCGGGCCAACCGCCGACGGAACCGCCACCGTGAGCCGCGGGCCGTAGCCGCGAACCATCTGCGCACGTGCCTGGGGACCTCGACAGACGCGACGGCCGCTCTGGGCCGGGGCGAACTTTCCGTCATGGACCACCGTAGATAGATGCCGGCGACCAGCAGCCCGAGCACTCCGCCGGGGAAGGCCAGATCCCAGAACCGGGCGGCGTCCGACATCGGTTCCCGGGTCTGCTGTTCCACTGTCGGCGCTGCGTCCGAGGTGAGGGGAGTGGCCTCCACCGGTGTCCTCGGAGACTCCTCCAGCATCGCCAGGACGTTGGAGAGGGTCACCGCGGGGCGGGCACCGGGGCCGAGACCTTCCTCATCGAGAACGGGCGTGATGGGACTGTCGAAGGCGGCCGTGGCCGAACGCCCGTCGGTGGTCACCGCGACGTACACACCGTCGGCGCCGCTCACCTCGTGCAGGGCGTGCAGGAACAGGGTGGGCCGGCCGCCGGTCTCGTCGGTGGGCACGGAGGCGTACATGACCACGTACAACGGGACCTCGCCGTCGAACGCACCGGCCACCTCCGCACTCATGTCGCTTAGTTCCTCTTCGTCGACCGGCCGCATGGGCACCAGATGGCTCAGATAGAGGGGATCACTCCGTAGTGCCTCGGCCACCCGGGTGACCCGGGACAGGTCGGAGATCTCCTCGACACCGCGAGGCCCCTCGATGGAGGTGTCCGCGAGGACCGGTACGCCGGGAAGAAGGAACAGCATGGCCAGGGCGATCGGCCCGGCCAGGAGGCGGGGGAACTTCACGACATGCCCTCCCGACGTCGACGGAGTACCGTCACGCCCGCGACGACGATCAGGGCGACACCCACCATCGTGATCGCCGCACCCACGGTCGAGGGCCAGGTACGGGCGAGCCAACGCTGGGGAACCAGGCCCGGAGCGGCGGCGTCCGGTTCCTGGGTCCCACCCACCAGTTCGACGTATTCGCTCTGGGCCTTGGCAGTGCGCTCCTCCAGGTCCGCGTAGTCCGCGGCGCGCAGCATCCGGTCCAGTTGGTCGCGAGGGTCCTCCGGGTAGGCGCCGGTGTAGGTGGTGTAGATGGCGGCTGCTATGGGGAGACCCGAGTACTTCTCGATCGTCAGGCCCACGTGGTTGGTGTTGGGGGAGAACACCACCAACGACCTTTCACTGTAGAAGGCGACCGCATCGGTCAGCGCGCGCATGTCCTCGTCGGTGGGATGGGCGACGACCAGGACGTCGAGGTCCACCTCCGCCTCGGCCACCCGCGCGCGCAGGTCTTCCGAGACTTCGGACCGGTCCATGTACCCGGCGAGTTCCTCGCTGACGAACACACCGTCGTGATGGTCCAGCATGCGGGCGTAGAAGGCGGGGGAGGCCTCGGAGGAGTAGGCGTGGCCGGGGGAGACGGGCGCCATGACCACCACTGCGACCAGGGAGAGCAGCAGGGTCAGGGCGCGCGTCATGCCTGGGGGATGGCGCATGCGGTGCCTTCTTCGGAATCTTCGGTTGTCGAGTCCGAATTATGCCGGTTCTACCGGGCGCGCTCCACTCGGCCCTCGTCCCACACCGGTTTCTCGGCCTCGTAGACCCTCCCGTCCGCGCCGAACACCACGAACCGGTCGAAGCCGCGAGCGAACCATCGGTCGTGCGTGACCGACAGGATCGTGCCCTGGTAGAGCTCCAACGCCGACTCCAGCGCCTCGGCCGAGACCACGTCCAGGTTGTCGGTGGGTTCGTCCAGCAGCAGCATCGTGGTCCCCGACAACTCCAACAGCAGGACCTGGAAGCGCGCCTGCTGGCCACCGGAGAGCGTGTCGAAGGTCTGGTCGGCGCTGAGCGCCAACTCGTACCGGTCCAACGCCCGACCGGCCTCCTCGCGCGGCACCCCGCTCCGGGTGCCCTCGCCGTTGTGCAGGATGTCCAGCAGCGTGCGCCCGGCGAACTCGGGGTGCTCGTGGGTCTGCGCGAACCATCCCGGCCGCACCCGGGCGCCCAGCCGGGCCCGGCCCGAGTGGGCCACGGGTTCGATACGCTCCCGTTCCTCCTCGGGCACCAGCGACGACTCCGGGTCGTCGCCTCCGCCGGCCAACAGACGCAGGAAGTGCGACTTGCCCGACCCGTTGGAACCCAACACCGCCACCCGATCCCCGTACCAGACCTCCAGGTCGAAGGGGCGCATCAGCCCCGTCAGCTCCAGGCCCTCGCACACCAGCGCCCGCTTACCGGTGCGGCCGCCGCGCAACCGCATCCGCAGGTTCTGCTCCCGAGGTTGCTGTTGGGGCGGGCCCGCCTCCTCGAACCGGCGCAGCCTGGTCTGCGCCGACTGGTACCGGGAGGCCATGTCCGAGTTGTAGGCGGCCTTCTGCTTGTACATCGACACCAGGCTCTTGAGCTTGCCGTGCTCCTCGTCCCAACGACGCCGCAGCTCCTCCAACCGGGCGAAGCGTTCCCGTCTGGCCTCGTGGTAGGTCTCGAACGATCCACCGTGCACCCACACACTGTTGCCCGCGGCGCCCAGCTCCACCGTGACGATTCGATCCGGGACCCGGCTGAGGAGTTCCCGGTCGTGCGAGACGAACAGGACGGTCTTCGGTGAGGCGCGCAGGGCCTCCTCCAACCAGCGCTTGCCCGGAACATCCAGGTAGTTGTCCGGCTCGTCCAACAACAGCACCGGCGCCGGACCACGAAGCAACGCCTCGATGACCAGGCGTTTCTGTTCGCCCCCGGAGAGGGTGCGCACCTCACGCCAACGGCACTCGGTGTAGGGAACGCCAAGGGCCGCCACACAGCACTGGTCCCACACCACCTCGGCCTCGTACCCGCCGGCGTCGCCGTAACGCGCGATCGCCTCGGCGTAGCGCATCTGGGTCTTCTCGTCCTCGGAGAGCATCATGGCCTCCTCGGCCCGCTCCAGGTCCGCGTGGGCTCGTCGAACCGACGCGGGGGAGACCGACACCAGGAGCTCGTGCACGGTGGTGGCGTCCCGTACGTGCCCCACGAACTGCGGCATCACACCGAGCTCACCGTCCAACGTCACCGCGCCCGACTGCGGTACGACCTCACCACGCACCAGCCGCAGCAGGGTGCTCTTGCCGGCCCCGTTCGCGCCGACCAGGGCGGTCTTGGAGCCCTCGCCGACCCGGAACGAGACCTCGTCCAGCAGCACCCGCCCGTCGGGCAGGGTGTGCGAGACCTGGTTGACGTCGACGTAACCCACGAATTCCCCTTCACCGTTACAACGCGCCCGCTCGCGTCGCCACCGCAGGCTTCCACGCGATCACGGTCCGAAGCAAAGGGTTTTCCCTGGTGGCGGGGGAGGCCCAGAACCTTAAGCCTTCCTTAGCCCACTCCTAAGATCCGATGAAACCCGATGTGCTCGGGCATCCCGCAGACCTAGCTTCGTCCCACCGGGAAGTTCACGAGGAAGGTGGCGGGATGACGCTCACACAGGGTGCGGCCGAACTCGAAACGATGCCGGAGATCCATCGCGACCTCGAACCGGGGGAGCGGCCGGTCTCGATCGAGCGCATGTCCATGCTGTCGAACCGCTCGTCCGTGGCCCTGCTCGGGCCGGACGCTCGGTTGCTGTGGTTCTGCCATCCCGAACCCGATTCCAACGCCCTGTTCGCCGAACTCCTCGGCGGACCCGAAGCCGGGGTGTTCGCCATCGGCCCCGCGCACGGGCGCATGCCCCTGGGGCAGCGCTATGTGCCCGACACCATGACCGTGCGCACCCGCTGGTCGCGGCTGGAGGTCACCGACTACCTCGCCCAGGACACCGAACCCGGCCGCACCGACCTCATCCGCGTGGTCGAAGGCTCCACCCCCATCGCCGTGGAGTTCGCGCCGCGTCCCGACTTCGGCCGAGCCCCGGTCCGTATCGTTGTCGAGGACGACGGACTGCGCGTCCACGGCACCGACGAACCCCTGGTGCTGCGCGCTCCCGGCGTCGAATGGCGAATCGAGCGCGAAGGCGGCCAGGACACGGCCCGGGCCACCATCCACCCCGTGCCGGGGGAGCCGATCGTGTTCGAGTTGCGCTGCGGATCGGATCTGCTCACCTGGCACCCCACCCCCGAACCCGAACGTCGGGCCCACACGGAGAAGGAGTGGACCAGATGGGTCCATGAACTGTCCCTGCCCGGTACGGAGAGTTCGTTGGCGGCCCGATCGGCGTTGACCCTCCGCGGCCTGTGCACCCCCACCGGCGGAGTCATGGCCGCCGCCACCACCTCCCTACCCGAGGAGATCGGCGGAGTCCGCAACTGGGACTACCGGTACTGCTGGCTGCGCGATGGCGCCCTGAC
>NZ_JBEYLC010000112.1:0-9413 GCF_040635885.1 Nocardiopsis sp. NPDC006832
CCACCAGGCACCACCACGTGGAGCGTAGGGAGGAGCGGCGGACCCACTCGGCCGCGACCTCCCGGCGCAGCGACCGCCACCGGGACGACCGTGGCGTCGAGGTCTCCCCTCTCACCGGCCTCATGAGCGCACCTCCTCTCCGGCACCGGCCGTGTACTCGACGTCGGCGCCGGTCAGTTCCAGATAGGCCTGTTCGAGCGACGCGCGTTCCGTCCACAGACCATGCACTCGCGCCCCGACCTCATGCGCGAGGTCGCCGACCCGTTCCACCGGCACCCCGAACACGCGCAGGGCCCCGTCGCCGAGGTCCTCGACCCTGCCCTCCCGCGCCAACCGCGCCGGCAGGCGGGTGTCCCCGAAGGAGTGGACCACCACATGGGTACGCGACCAGGTGGCGATCGCCTCGTCGAGGGAGGCGTCGGCCACCAACCGGCCGCGGCCCACCACCAGCAGCCGGTCGGCGACCTGTTCCATCTCGCTCATCAGGTGGCTGGAGACCAGCACGGTCCGGCCCTCGTCCGCGAGCCGGCGGGTGAGTTCGCGCATCCAGCGCACCCCGTCCAGGTCCAGGCCGTTGACGGGTTCGTCGAAGAGCAGCACACCGGGGTCGGCGAGCAGCGCGTCGGCGATCCCCAACCGCTGCCGCATCCCGAGCGAGTAGTCGGCGACCCTGCGGTCGGCGGCCCCGGTCAACCCGACCTCGTCCAGGACCTCATCCACCCGCCGGCGGGGAAGTCCGCACACGTGGGCCTTGGCCCTCAGGTGGGCGCGGGCGGTGCGACCGGGGTGGGCGGCGCTCACGTCCAGGAGCGCGCCCACCTCACGGGCGGGCCACCTCAGGTCCTCGTAACGATGGCCGTCCACCAGGGCGCACCCGGACGTGGGTCGGGTCAGTCCCAGGAACATGCGCATGGTGGTGGACTTCCCGGCACCGTTGGGGCCGAGGAACCCGGTCACCCGTCCGGGCTCGACGGTGAC
Organism: Nocardiopsis sp. NPDC006832; assembly: GCF_040635885.1. Classification (NCBI taxonomy): domain Bacteria; kingdom Bacillati; phylum Actinomycetota; class Actinomycetes; order Streptosporangiales; family Nocardiopsidaceae; genus Nocardiopsis; species Nocardiopsis sp. NPDC006832. The sequence goes on from NZ_JBEYLC010000112.1 coordinate 979, forward strand.
GCTCAGGGCGTCAACGGCGGTTCGCGGCCCGTAGCGTTTGCTGAGATCGCGTGCTGTGAGCACGGTGGGATCCCTTCGTGGTCGTCCGTTGGGAGAACCACGCTAGGAACGCGAGGGGTACCGCCACATCGCCATTTCGTCGGCCCCCGTCTACCCACTTGTGCTCAGGCGGTGCTCAGGGAGAGCTTCACGGCGAACCCGAGGAACAGCGCGCCCGCCGCGGAGGTCGCGCCCGCGGAGAGGCGCCTGCGCCGTCCGAAGGCCGCGGAGATGCGGGTGCCGCTGAAGATCAGGGCGGACAGGTACACGAAGCTGACCAGCTGCATCAGCAGGCCCAGGACCAGGAAGGACAGCGCCGGATAGGCGTAGGTCGGGTCGACGAACTGCACGAAGAAGGAGATCAGGAACAGGATCACCTTCGGGTTGAACAGCGAGACCACCAGGGCGCGGCGGTAGGGATGCTCCCCCTTGACCGGGGTGGGCGCGGCGTCGGCGGCGCGCTGTTCCTCGGCGCGCCGGTGCCTTGAGGTCCACATGGCGTGCGCGGTGCGCAGCATCCCGATCGCCATCCACACCAGGTAGGCGGCGCCCGCGAACTTGATGACCGCGAAGACCACCGGGTTGGTCTGCAACAACGTGGCGGCGCCCGCGGCGGCGAGGATCATCAGCACGGCGTCTCCGGTGAAGACCCCGGCGGCGGCCGTGTACCCGGCCCTTGTCCCACTGCGCGCGGCGACGGAGAGCACGTAGATCGAATTGGGCCCGGGGAGGAGCACGATGAGGATGAGCCCTGCCAGGTAGGTGGGCAGGTCGGTGATACCGAGCATGGTGAAAGTGTTTCATCCGGCCGTCGGACACCACCAGGGCTGTTCCGGGTGGCGAGCCCCACTCACCGAACCTTCGCCGTGGGAATGGTGTCCGGCCGGGCCCACACCCCGCCGGACACCCTTCGCCACGGGTGCGCCCGTACACACCCACGCGGGCAGTCTTCCCTGCCCGTGCGCACCGACCGGTCCGCGCGTGGCCCGATCGGCCCACCACGGGAAGGGGCCTTGCCTTGAGGTCCGGTTTCCCGTGGGGAAGAGATGCTACGCACAGGAATACGGAATTCCTCGTTTCGGACGACCATTGGCCGAATTCGGCCACCGCATTCGGCCATCGTCGTTTTCTTCTCCCGAAGCCTTTGGCCACTTTCGTCACACCGGGCACAAAGGCCCCGAAAAACCCGTGGATCACCCGGCTCGGAAAGCTCTAGGCTCGCGTGGGCCCCGCGACGACCTGGGTCTCGGCGCCGTGGTCCGGTACCCGCCCGGGGCCCGTCTCCGGCGCTCAGAGCGGGAGGCCCTCCCGCAGCAGACCGATGGCCTCGTCTAGTCGGGCCGCGAGGTCGGCCCCCTCGGTTTCCTCCTCCAGGCCGGCGGACACCGAGGCCAGGGTTCCGATGATCGCCCCGGCCCAGACCCGGACCCGTGGTTCGTTCCGGTCGCGGCCGGTGCGGTCCGCGGCGGCGTCGCACAGTTCCTCGATTCCGGTCGCGTACCGGTCCATCAGCGTCGCGCGCAGTTCGGGAACGGAGAACAGGAGACGTCGCCGCTCGCGGTCTTGTTCCCGTTCGGTCTCGTCCATCCCGCCGTAGACCTCACGGATCCCTGCCCTGAAGGCCTCCGTCGGCGAGTGTCCCTCGGGTTGGTCCCTGAAACGGGCGAACACCCACGGCAAGACGTCCTCGCCCAGGACCGTCTCCGCCTTTCCGGGGAAGTACCGGAAGAACGTGCTCGGCGAGACGTTCGCGGCAGCGGCGATCTGTTCGGTCGTGGTGGCCTCGTACCCGTGTTCCCGGATGAGCCGCGACGCTTGGCGGCCGATCTCCGCGCGTGTGGCGGCCTTCTTCTGTTCTCGCAACCCCATGACCACATCATGACGCGACCGGGCCGGGATCCTCATCGGGTTAATGAACCTTCCGGCCCGGTTAGTCACCCCCGCCACAGGAAACGACTCAGGCACGCCCTCCGAACACGAGGGCGTGCCACGAACGTTGGTCCTCGCCGCGTGGCGGCAGAGAGGTGGAAGGGAAGATGACCGGCAACAGAGGAGTGGTCTACCAAGGCTCCGGGCGGGTCGAGGTGCGGGACATCGCCTACCCGGAGTTCGAGCTCAAGGACGGCCCGGGCGTGAACCCCGCGAACGTGGGGCGCAAGATCCCCCACGGGGCGATCCTGAAGGTCGTGGCGACCAACATCTGCGGCAGCGACCAGCACATGGTCCGGGGCCGCACCACCGCCCCGGAAGGGATGGTGCTGGGACACGAGATCACCGGAGAGGTGGTCGAGACCGGACCCGACGTCGAGTTCGTCAAGGTCGGCGACCTGGTCTCGGTACCGTTCAACATCTCCTGTGGACGATGTGTGAACTGCAAGGCCAGGCGCACCGAGATCTGCCTGAACGTCAACCCCGACCGCCCGGGGTCGGCCTACGGCTACGTCGACATGGGCGGATGGGTCGGTGGCCAGGCGCAGTACGCGCTGGTTCCCTACGCGGACTGGAACCTGCTGAGGTTCCCCGACAGGGACCAGGCCATGGAGAAGATGCTCGACCTGACGATGCTCTCCGACATCTTCCCCACCGGCTTCCACGGTTGTGTGACCGCCGGGGTCACCGTGGGGTCGACCGTGTACATCGCGGGCGCCGGACCGGTCGGTCTCGCCGCGGCGGCCTCCGCACAGCTCTTGGGCGCGGCGGTGGTGATCGTCGGCGACTCCAAGAAGGAGCGTCTGGCCCAGGCGCGCGGGTTCGGCTGCGAGACCATCGACATCTCCGAGGGCGATCCCGGCGACCTCATCGAACAGGTCCTGGGCGCACCGCAGGTGGACTGCGCGGTGGACGCGGTCGGCTTCGAGGCCCATGGAAGCGGGGACAAGGCCGGTGAGGAGGCGCCCGCGAGCGTCCTGAACGACGCCATGGACGTCACCAAGGCCGGCGGTTCCATCGGCATCCCGGGTCTGTACGTGACCGGTGACCCGGGCGCGTCGGACGAGGCCGCCAAGGTGGGTTCGCTGTCGATCCGCTTCGGGCTGGGCTGGTCGAAGTCGCACGCCTTCTTCACGGGCCAATGCCCGGTGATGAAGTACCACCGGCAACTGATGATGGCGATCCTCAACGACCGCGTGCAGATCGCGAAGGCGGTCAACGCGGTGGCGATCTCGTTGGAGGAGGCCCCGGAGGGCTACCGGTCCTTCGACCAGGGGGCCGCGAGCAAGTACGTGCTCGACCCGAACGGCTACCTCGGCACCGGGTGAACGCTCGTCGCGGACCGTTCGGCCATCATTCGAGGAGCCGACTCACGTACAGGATGGCACCCGCGACCAGAGCGGCCAACGCCGCCGAGGCGACCATCGAGGCCAGACCGAGGACGACACCTTCGAGGGCCACCCACGATTCCAGGAAGTTCCGGACGGGGGTCCTCGTGACGACGAAGACGAGCACGAAGACGACGAAGGCGATGACGGGGAGGACCTTGTTCACCCGGACATCCTAGGGCTCAACCGAATCATCGTTACGGGAGGAACCATGCGAGCGACGGTCGGGGACCATCTGCACACGCACGGTGTCGCCAGTTCCCGAGGCGAGCGGGAGGCGGAGATCATCGAGGTGCGCGGGGCCGGCAACGGCCCGCCCTACCTGGTGCGGTTCGCCGACGGCGAGGAACGGGTCATCTACCCGGGCCCGGAGACCGTGGTCCGTCCACGGGAGCCGGAGGACTGACCGTACCACCCGGGGTGGGCCGCCGGGCTCGTCGATGGTCATCGACCACGACGGACCGGCGGTCCGACCGAACCGGCCCTACTTCAGGCGCGTGTTATTTCAGGCGCACGTTCAGGTGGGTTCGCGAGTTGACCACGATCGTGGGTGAGCGCGGCACGTCACCGACCACCGACAGCTCGGGCCAGCGGGCGAAGATCGTCTTCAGGGCGATACCCGCCTCCATACGGGCCAGGGGCGCGCCGATACAGAAGTGCGCGCCGTACCCGAAGTTGCTGTGGGCCGCGCCCTCACGCTGGATGTCGAACTCACCGGCGGTGGGACCGAAGCGCTCGGGGTCACGCCCCATCGAGATGTAGGAGACGAACACCGGATCGCCCTTGGCGATCTTCACCCCCGCCGCGGCCGGGTGGATGTCCGCCCCGTCCACGTCCTCGGTGGCGAAGCGGGTGAAGAAGTTCGCGGTGGGCGAGTCCCAGCGCATGGTCTCCTCCACCGCGTTCTCCCAGGGCACCTCGCCCGAGAGCAGGAGACGGAGCTGCTCGGGGCGGGCGCTGAGCGCGTGCACGGCGTTGAGCAGCAGGTGGGTGGTGGTCTCGTGACCGGCCGCCAGCACCACGTACAGGGTCACGACCAGGTCCTCGCGGGGAAGGCGGTCCTCCTCCGGCAGTGCCAACATGGCGCTGACCAGGTCGTCGCCGGGCTCGCGTTCGAGCTTGGCCACGTGGGCGTCCAACCAGGCGTGCAGGCTCAGTTCGGCGCTTCGCCCCTCGCTCACCGTGTCGTCGAACAGGGCGTTGTACAGCCGACCCAGTTCGTCGTGGTCGGCCTCGTCCACTCCGAGCAGGTAACCGATCACGCCCATCGGCAGCGGCCAGGCGAACCGCCCCCGGAAGTCGATCACCCCGTCCTCGGCCTCGTCCGCCGCCTTCTCCATCTCGCCCACGAGGCGCTCCACCAGGGAGGTGACCAGGGGGGTCAACGCCTCGACCCGGCGGGCCGTCAACGCCTGCGCCAGGGGACGGCGCAGCTTCCGGTGATCGGCGCCGTCGGTGTTCACGACCGAGTGCCCGGAGGGCGCCGCGATGCTGATCAGCGGCCAGTCATCGGGGATCTCCCCCTCGTTGAGGGCCCTCCAGTACCCGGGGTCCTTGGTGAAGCGGACGTTGTCCTTGAGGAGGTTGCGCCCTGCTGCGTCGCCGGCGACGCCCCACATGGGGACGCCGCCGGGAAGTGCGATCGGCACGATGGGGCCGTGCTCGCGCATCTTCACGGCGTCTTCGTGCAGGTCGGGGCTGAGGGGATCGAGCTGGTGGACCGGTCTGGACAGGCTCAGAGCCACAGAGAGTCTCCTAGGGGATCAGCTGAGGTGACAGGCGGGGTGAAACGGACCGGCAGCGATTCCAGGGCCCGGATCAGGACCTGGGGCTGCCAGCGCAACTGGTCGGCGGGGACGGCCAGATGCAGATCGGGGAGGTGGGTGAGAAGGGTTTCGATGCCGGTGACCGTGATGATCTCGGACAGGGTTCGGGCCGCGTGGGGGCAGCCGTGGGGGCCGTGTGAAAAGGACAGGTAGGCCCGGCTGTGGTGGCGTTCCTGGCCGGGCGGACGGAACAGCGGATCCTGGTGGGTGGCCGCCAAGCCGAGCAGCACCAGATCACCGCTCTGGATCGTCGTACCCGCCAACTGGGTCGTACGAACCGCCCAACGGCCGGCGAAGATCTGCGTGGGGCTGTCGTCCTTGAGGACGTCACGGGCCGCGTCGGTCACCGAACGACGACCACGCGTGAGCGCGTTGGTGTGCGTCTGGTCGGTCAACATCAGCCTGATGGTGTTGCCGATCCAGTTCGCACTGGTCTGGTGACCGGCGATGATGGACACGAAGATGTCCGCGCTGAGCTGTTCCCGGGTCAGCCCCAGCCCGCTGTGCGCCAGGTGTGCGGCGATATGGGGACCGGGTTCGCGCATGGCGCGGTCGGCCAGTTCGTCGGTGACGGCCTGAACCTTGCGCATCCCCTCGTTGGGGTCTCCGCCGACCGCCCCCATGAGCTGGAGGAAACCGGTGACCAGGTCATCGTGGAACTCCTCCGGGGCGCCGACCGCCCACCCCAGGGCCATGACCGGCAACCGTTGCGCGTAGGCGAGGATCAACTCGGCCTCGCCCTCCTGGGCGAACTCCTCGATCAGTCGTTGCGAGGACCTGCGGCAGAACTCCTCGAACTCCCACTGGTCGATGCGGGCGAACCCGTCGCTCAGCACCGCCGAACGACGCCGATGCTCCGCACCCTCGGTGTAGAGCATCGACTTCGTGGCGAAACCGCCACCGACCAGCGGCCACATCGGCCATTCGGGTGGCAGGTACTCCCCCATGTTCCACCGGGTGTAGGACCGGGCGAACAGGTCGGAGTCGGAGGTCACCTGGAGCAGCTCCGAGTAACCGACCACCAGCCAGGCCGGCACGTCCCAGGCCATCAGGACGGGGACCACGGGTCCGTGACGCCGACGCATCTCGGCGAACAGTCCGGGCGAGTCCCGCTGGTACCGCTCATCGAGCAGGCTCAACGCGTTCCGGTGCGTCTCCGGAAGCGGCGGCAGGCGCGGGTGTTCGATCTCGGTGTTCGCTTCGGTCATCGGGCCGGCTCCTGTTCCAGGATCTGCTGACGGTGCACGACCAGTTCGGCGAGGGCCGTGCGAACCTGTTGGGGGTCGCGAGCGTCGCAGCGCACGAGCGGCGTACCCGGGTCGATGTCCAGGCTGGTCCGGATCTCCTCCAGACTCCACTCCTCGGCCTCGTCCGCGAAGGGATTGTGGACCACCAGGTAGGGCAGGCCCGCTCGTTCGACCCGGTCGAGCGCGGCGAACGAACCCTCCACGTCACGGGTGTCGACGAGCACGATCGCGCCCACCGCGCCCTGGCAGAGCCGTTCCCAGAGCGCGTGGAACCGCTTCTGTCCGGGGGCGCCGAACAGGTACAGCACGATCTGGTCGTCGATGCTGATCCGACCGAAGTCGAAGGCGACCGTGGTGGTCGTCTTGTCCGGGCGCAGTTCCAGGCCCTCGTCCACACCTGCCCCGGCCTGGGTCATCTCGGCTTCGGTGGTCAGCGGCTTGATCTCGCTGATCGCACCCACCATCGTGGTCTTTCCCACCCCGAAACCGCCGGTGACGAGGATCTTCATCGAGATCGCGGCGGACGGCGCCAGGGGTTCATAGGGGGAGGTTGATGAGCCCAACACGCAGTTTCTCCAAGAGTTGACGGTCGTCGGCCGGGGAGGCGAACGCCGAAGTGGACCGGTCTGCGGCTCCACCGGCGGAACGGATCACGATGTGCCCGCGATCGACGAGGTCGGCCAGCAGGATGGTGACCGCGCCCAACGGGATCCCCAGCCGCGCACCGAGCTCGGCGGGGGCGATCGGCCGGTCGCATATCCGCACGATGTCGGCCTGTTCGAGGGACAGGCCTGCCGTGTCGGAGCGTTCGGTGACCACCAGTGCGAAGGGATCCAGCCTCAGAGTGGTACCGCTGCGCCCACCGACCACCATGAACAGGCCATCGGGAACGTCGGGATCCATCACGACAGACCCGCCTCGCCACCGTGCCTGCTCGGCGTGGCGAGCTGCTCCGGCAGGCGCTCGACCAGTCGGCCCATCTCCGTGGCGACCACGCCCAGGTCGGAGGAGGGGCTCGTCAGGTCGGTGAGCACGGCCAGCGCCGACCCCGAGCCGGCCCCCATCACCAGCAGGTGGTGGGGATCCAGATCCACCGCGACGGTGCGGACCGGGTCGGTGATGCCGAACACGGAGTTGACCTGACCACCCGTGGCCAAAAGCCCACAGGCGGAGGCGGCCAGGCCATCGGCCTCGTCTCTGCCCAAAGTGCTGTCGGCCGAACGGACCAGACCGTCGGTGGACAGCAGGAGCACGTGACGCACTCCGGGAAGCTCGCGCAGCTTGTCCATGAGCCAGGTCAGGTTGGTCAGCATCAGGAGTCCTCACGATTCTCGGCGGCAGGGTTCGGTGTCGGCCGTGTGTGGGCGTGCCACTGGGCGATCCGAAGGCTGGTCGCCACCCGGTCCCGGGGTGGCTCGACGGTCTTGGGGGCGGCCGCCTCGTCGGGGAGGGTGGCTCCGCGACGCCGCCGGGGCAGTTGCCGGGGACGCTCGGCGGAAGGTTCCGAAGAGGGCTCGGCGGAAGGCTCGACCGGGGCCTGGTAACCACGGGTCGGGAGGGTGGAGAGCGGTTCGGTGGCGGCGGGGTCGGCGACCGGCTCCGCGGGGGCCTGGACCGGCACCGTCGGAGCGGAGGAGGACACCGCGGGAGCCGGAGGGACCACGGACACGGCGGCGTCGTCGGTGCGCAGGAGCCCATTGCGCGGGATCCACACGGTCGCACGGGTGCCGCCGCGGGGCGACGGGGAGATGTCGACCCGAATGCCCAGGGGGTCGGCGGCCCGACGGACCACCAGCAGACCCAACTGGTTGGCGGAGAGCTCGGAGATGTCCGGGGGCCGTTTCGGGTCGAGGCGACGACGCACCTCGGCCAACTGTTCCTCGGTCATGGCCAGACCGCTGTCGTCGATGTGCACGCCGAGCCGCATGGCGGTGTTCTCGAAGTGCACCACGACGGCCTCGGAGGGTGCGGAGAAGGCGGTGGCGTTGTCGATCAGTTCGGCCATG